>JAYTNK010000256.1:0-3547 GCA_043748375.1 Cytophagales bacterium | reverse complement strand
CTTTTTACATAGAATAGGGGTTGCAACCCCTATTCTATGTAAAAAACCCGTATAAATTTTAGAAGAACCAATATTCTTTAATAAGTAACACCACTTGTTATAGGTGTTACTTATGTTCTTGCCTGCCCACCTATCATGATTGACCTTTGCGCTAAAAATATATGGAGAAAAAGATAAAAACACCTCGTGCCTCGGCTGTTACTATGACCGAGATTGTACTGCCCAATGACACCAATACACTGAACAACCTTATGGGAGGCAAGCTCATGCATTGGTTGGACATTGCCGCCGCTATTTCGGCACAACGCCACTCTGGACGTATAGTCGTAACAGCTTCTGTGGACAATATTTCGTTTGCTGAAGCTATCGCGTTAGGCGATGTCATCACTATAAAAGCTCAAGTAACACGTGCTTTTAACTCTTCGATGGAAGTTTTTTTAGAGGTTTCGGCGGAGAATATTCCCGCAGGCAAGCAACAAAAAACTAATCGTGCCTTCTTTACTTTTGTAGCCGTAGATCAATTAGGCAATCCTATCAGTGTGCCTGAACTTATCGTTGAAACGCCAGAAGAACAAGAATTGTATGAAGGTGCACTTCGACGCAGGCAGTTGCGACTCCTGCTCGCTAAACGCATCAAGCCTGAAGAAGCACCCGAACTAAAGTCTTTGTTTTTCCCTGAAAAAGCATAAATAATGCGTTACTGTAGCGTACCTCTTTTCAGGGTGCGCTACATTTCATATATACCCTTAAATAGGCAGTTTTTTCATAAATATCCGTTCAATTACCTTAAAGCCCAATCTTTTATAAAGATTAAGCGCAGAGGTATTGTCCGTAAAAACCTCTAAATTGATTTGTTTGTATGCTTTTGTTTGTGCCAACTGCTCTATAAAGCGCGTAGTGATGCCTTTATTTCTATAAGCACTTGTTACATACAGCTCGTCTAATATAAGTACTAAGCCACTATATTCGTTGCTCCAAAAAGAAGATAAGATGGCATATCCTACTACTTCATTTTGGTGCTTAAATATCTTTATTTGCAACTGTTCGGGGTTTGAAGCTGCCCTTTGTATCGTTTTTTGTATATTATTTTCGGGCAAGTTGATGCTGTCCATTTCGTATAGGCTAAAAACCATGCTTTTTAGAGCCTCATAATCAACTGACTCGTATGTGTTAAAGGTTATATTTTGCATTATTATGCTTGTTTTGTGTTATTTGTGCCTACTACACAGCGGTCTTTGCCATGAAAGTCTTGCCACACTGTAGTATTTGTGAAGCCTATTTCAGCGCATAAATCCATAACTGCTTCGCTAAAATTCTCGTGAATTTCAAAGACTGCAATTTGTGGCTGTATTTTTTCAGCTATTTCGGCAAGCCGTTTGTAAAACAGCAAAGGCGCATTATCGGGTACAAATAATGCCATAGAAGGTTCATAATCAAGCACATTGGCTTGCATTTGGCTTGCCTCCCTTTGTGGTATGTAAGGCGGGTTGCTTACCAACAATACGCGCTCTGTAGTAGATATAGGTATATCTTTAGTTAATATATCGCCTTCAAAAAACGCTATAGGCACTTTCCAAGTATCCGCATTTTTTTGCGCAATGCTAAGGGCATCATGGGAAATATCCCATGCCTCTGTCCTTGCCTGTGGGTAGGCAAGCGCGAGCGTAATCGCAATACAGCCACTGCCTGTGCAAAGGTCTATAATTTGTGTGGGTTCAAAATTTAATGTTTGACAGTAGGTTATCAATCGCTGTACCCATTCTGCGGTTTCGGGACGAGGAATAAGTACATCGGGGCTTACCAACAGCGTTATATCGCCAAATTCAACCGTTTGAGTAATGTATTGCAAGGGTTCGTATTGTGCCAATCGAGCCAAATAGCTGTACCAAAGCGTAATAGCCTCTTCGGTAGCATGAAATTCTTTTTTTACCAAAATGTCTATCCGTTTAAATCCGAATTGCCATGCTAATAATTGCGACACGAGCGCCTCTTGCTCACCTCTTGGATAATTTGTATGTGTTTGTAAGTAGGCACAACCCTCATGAAACAGCGTATGGGTGGAATACATGACTGCAAATTTAAATAAAAAATGTATAAAGCATACAAAAAAGCATATTGTTGCGTTTTAATTTCAAATTAAAAATATATATGAGAAAAACAACTCAACTCCTTTTTATTTTTGCGTTATATTTGGTGAGTATTTCAGCAAGTAACGCACAATCGGATTGCAAATTTATATTTGCAGGCACTTTGGCAGGCAAGGCAGTTACCATGTGCTTTTTTGAAGACCAAAATGATGGCAACGTAGAAGGCACCTATTATTATGGCACGGGTAGCAAAGGCTCTATCAGCTTTGCGGGTACCGCAAAACGACAAAAAGATGGCTCTTATAGCCAACGGCTTGAGGAAAAAAATGCTGACGGTGTAGTAACAGGTTATTTTACAGGCAATCTCAAGGCAGGCGCAATGAAAGGCACTTGGACAAGTGCCGATGGCAAGCGCACTTACCCGTATGCGTTAGCTTTGAAAAAACAATAGACTAAAATTAGGCATATTGACAACGAAAAATAATTTGCGCAGGCAAGTTTTTTTTCGTTTTGGTATTTTTATGCCTACCTTTGCTTATACCTAAATACCTTATAAAATGCCTATTATTGTTACTACAGGTGATTTGAAAGAAACCTATCAAATCATACAGCCCGTTTTTGTCCAAATATCTAACAAAGGCGTATTAAAAAATCAATACGAACAATTAGAGCTAAAATATAACAAACTGCTACGCGAATTACAAGAAAAAGGGCTGCTACCTGCCGACTCTGTTTCTAAAAAACGAGGCTCTTTGAGTAATTCTTCAGAGAATTTAGACGTTACAGGACATCGCATGGAGAAGGCGTTTTATATCGCCCTTGAAGAAATAAAATTACGGGCAGAGCGATTGGGAGGCGAGGCTGTGGTTTATATGCGTTATGAAACAGACCTGCTCACAAATCCAAACATTGAGTTTTATTTGCAAATGTACGGGACAGTCGTGAAACATTAACTAAGATAAAATAAACGCCTTGCCTACATTGGGTAGGCAAGGCGTTTTTCTAATGGTGTGCTTCTTGCTCGTCGTCTGTATGCCGTATAACAGCTATACGTTTGAGCGTTACGTCTTTAGATTCTTTGATAACCATAGGCATACGTTCTACCAATACGGAGGAGGCATCTAAGCCAAACCATCGTTCATCACTTGGCGTGATAGCTTTTAAGGCAAAGTAGGCATCCATGATAAGATTTTCAAAGAATGGCAAATCGTTTTCGTTTGAAAGGAATTGCTTGATTATCACAAAACGAAAATCGCCTACTTTGTCTTCCAAAGATTTGTAACGGCTTTTAATATTCACCTCTTTGTTGCGCGCCAATTCAGAAACTGCCATGCGGAAGAACATACTCACACGTTGCTCAACGCGGAAGCCTAAATAAAATGTAATACGATAAGCATCTTCATTAGCCAGCATTTCTACGCTATACTCTGTGGTATAAGGTTCGTCTGTAACTTGTACGT
>JAYTNK010000255.1:0-1896 GCA_043748375.1 Cytophagales bacterium | reverse complement strand
CATACATTTGCACACTAACGCCCCAAATTTCGTTCTGTATTTTTTCCCGTTAAAAGAGTTAGGACTTACGCAACTGTACCACAGACGGCTCGTCTGTGCACTGTAAGCGAAAAAAACGCCTATTTTACGCACACTTGGCATAATCCATTCGCCTACGGCGCGCAGACGAGCCGTCTGTGGTACAAATCTCGCTTTTTTGACTTTTGCGTAAGCCCTAAATTATTAACTTGCTTTTCTTTTGAGAGCGCACGCAATGCAAAGGCTTATTTTATCAGTTGCTTCAATTTCTAATTTATCCTGCATAGGATTTTTTGCCAAATAAGCATAATAAGGCTGGAAATTCATGGTGGTATCTGTTAGCGGATTTCGGACAGCATTTGTCATGATTTGTTTGATTTCAGGCGAGAGCTTTTTAGTGCTTTTGTCTGTGCATTTGCACCAATTTTTCGCAAATTTTTTCGCAAAAGCCTCGTCAATTTAGGCTTGGGCAGGCAAGCTCATATATAGCAGTAGGCAGGCAAGAAGGCATACTTTTTTCATAGAATTTACAAGATTTTATTACTTTTTCAAAACCCTACTTGCTTTTTACGAATTTAAACCTTTGATTTCCTGTAGCTTGCTTATCAAAAACCAAATCGCCTACTTTCATTTTCCATTTGGGCTTTCCGTTATTTGCTTTGATTTCCGAACCATAGACGATAAAAAGTCCAATAGTAGTGCCTTTTTGGGGAATTTCTGCATACATAATTTCAGTACCTTCTGCGCCGCGCGCAGTGATGTTGTCAAGCTGTGCTTGAAAAGCCTTTTTTACAGCTTCCACATCATAGATTTCTTGCAGAGGCATTCCATTGTGAAAGCCCAACGGAAAATGCCCTTCAGCATCTGTAGTGCTTACCTTGCCTTGTTCATCAATTGTTACTGCAAAACCGCCTGTAACAGCATCTAACCCCGCTTTCCAAAGCCCAAATGACCTGTATTGCTTTGTTTTTACCATTTTGTCAGGGGTTTCTGCATCAGAGACAAGCCCCTCTACATACTGAAATACATAAAAATTCTTCTCATCTACCACCAAATTTTTTATTTTGGGTGAAGTAAACCCACCTTTAGAGAAATTGATGGCAAATTCGCCAAAAGAACCGCCACAATAATAGCCTGAATTGGCACAATCTGCGTATTCATTTTGTGCCAAAGCATGATGGGCGGTAAACAATGCCAAGAACAACATGGCGAGTAAAAAGGTGTTTTTTTTCATTTTTTGAAATTTTTAATGGTTATAGGACTTTCGCTCAATATCATTTCTTAGCCCTTCAAGGGCTTCAAACCCTTGAAGGGCTGATAAGAGAAGCCAAAAGCGAAAGCCCTAGTTATTATAACTTACATACCAAGCTGGAATGTCAATAGTTTGTTATTCTTCTTAAAACTTTCCAAGATACTAAGTTTTATTTTGAACTTAGCCCCTGCTTGGGTAGGTTTTTCAGCCAGTATGCCGTCAGTTAAACCGTATTTTTGAAGTAGTTTTTTGTCTGTGCCTATTTTCCAACTGATATTCAGCAAGGCATCTTCTGATTTGCCCATTTCTGTAAGCACTACACCACTAAAGGCTGTGCCATCTTTGAACACTATGGAAATATTCAGCCCTATTTCATCTACGGTGAGCGTATAAACAGCTTCTTTTTGCAACGCAAAAATATCTTGCGCTTTAAGTGCTTTTTTAGTATTCACAAAGGGCATAGTTTCTACTGTCCAGATACCTTCTATTTCTTTCTCAAAGGAAGAGGCATCTTGCGCAAATAATTCGTTCATCACGCACATATTGACAATAAAAACAGCAAAAAAGATGTATTTCGTTGATTTTTTCATTTTTTTGGGTTTGGTTTGGTTTAGTTTAGTTTTCAG
>JAYTNK010000254.1:0-5427 GCA_043748375.1 Cytophagales bacterium | reverse complement strand
CATACATTTGCACACTAACGCCCCAAATTTCGTTCTGTATTTTTTCCCGTTAAAAGAGTTAGGACTTACGCAACTGTACCACAGACGGCTCGTCTGTGCGCTGTAAGCGAAAAAAACGCCTATTTTACGCACACTTGGCATAATCCATTCGCCTACGGCGCACAGACGAGCCGTCTGTGGTACAAATCTCGCTTTTTTTGACTTTTGCGTAAGCCCTAAGAGTGTTTTTGTCATTTTGAGCAAAGCTCAACATCTCGTTTTTCATTCACAACTCGTTAATTAATAACGAGATGCTTCACTTCGTTCAGCATGACAAAATACGTCATAACGGAAAATAATACAGAATGCTAAATTTTAAACCCGCAAAGTCTTTAAAGACCTTACGGGTTTTTCTTAAGTGGCAGATTATTGCTATTTACAATATTTTTTAATCTTAGCGTTTATATCGTTTTTGAATATACCACCATCGTTGATAGCTAAGGCTTTTTTGAAATAAACACAACCGTCTTTAGGGTTATTCATTTTTTCGGCTTTTACCTCACCCATTTTCATGTACATCAATCCTTCTGTGTCATCACTTAGTGTTTTATAGATGGTAGCGGCACGCTCAAAATATTTTATAGCTAATTCAAAATCGCTTAGTTCCTCAGCAAAATCACCTCCTGAACTTAACATGGTGGCTACAAACGAGCCGTTTGGCTCAAAATTATTTTTAATAGCCACTTCTGTGTCGGCTAACGCACTTTTATAATCTTTCAGAAACGCGTTTGCATTGATACGCCCAAAATAAGCACTAAAAATATGCTCCTTCTCGCCTGCTTTTTCTGCCATAGTTACAGCTGTATTGCAGTCTGCTAATGCGCCTTTGTAGTCTTCTAATAGCATTTTGCCATTGGCACGCATACCATATCGCCATGAAACATTTTCAAATTCAATGGCTTTTGTGTAATCTGCCATAAAACCATACGTATCTTTTTTACTGAACGCTTGTTCCATAGTAGTTTTAAGGTCGGCTCGCCTACTGTATAAGTCAGCGTCTTTAGGAAAAGCTTTGAGGGCTTGGTCAAGTACAGCAAGCTGTTCTTTTTTATTATCCATATTAATTGCCTCAAGTTTGGCAACAAAATCCTCGCGTGTTTGTGCTTGTACGAACATAGCGGATAAGAAAAATAAGGTAGCGAAAAACGTTTGCTTTGTCATAGTATTTAAGTATTTGTTTTAATGATGCAAAGATAATAGGTTTATGTATGTTTTGTTATGTAAACTTATGAATTAGCCTTTTGAGTTTATGAAAAGTAGGTTTGAGTTTAGGAAGCCTATTTTTATTTTTTTTGGAGAAAATGAACCAAAACGAATTTATGTTAGTTGTATATACAAGTAATACATTTATTTCACTCAAAAACCTTAAAAAAACCCATGAAAGTAATTCAAATTTCCGCCCTGCTCTTATCTGGAGCTATGTTTTTTGCAAGTTGCGAACAAGCACCTAAAAGCGATGAAGCAAAAACTGAAGAGGCAAAAAAAGTCGATGACAAAAAGGCTGAAGGCTCAAACGAGTTTAAGTTGGACACTAAAGCCAGCGAAGTTACTTGGGTAGGTACAAAGCCTGTAGGCAAGCATAATGGCTCATTCGCTATCAGCGAAGGCAAAATTTCAGTAAAAGATGGTCAAATAGCCGCAGGTAGTTTTACCATTGATATTAAATCTTTAAAAGTATTAGACATCAAAGATGCTAAAACGAACAAGGATTTAGCTGATCATTTAACAAATAACGACTTCTTTGGTGCAGAGAAGTTTCCTACAGCCAAATTTGAAATTACAACTGTAGAGCCTATCAAAAAAAATGCAGATAAAGAAGCAGACAAAGAGGCGGAATACACACTCGCCAACCCTACACACATCATTACAGGCAATCTTGAGCTAAAAGGTGTTACCAAAAGCATCTCTTTCCCTGCTAAAATCACGCTTAGCGATAACAAAGCCGAAGCTGAAGCTAAATTTAACATCAACCGTAAAGATTGGGGTATGAACTATAATGACGCGGAATCATTGGGTGATAAATTCATTCGCAATGCCGTTCACATCGGTTTAAAATTGGTTGCTACCAAGTAAGCTCTTGTACTAATAGACTTCTTGCGAAAGTGTTTTTTAGAAGCCTCACACCCTGTCCTCTCTCCATTTTGAGAGAGGGAAAAGGTACTTTCGCAGGAAGTCTAATATAAAAAAACTCTCCCAAAATACGTTTTGGGAGAGTTTTTTTATTGTGCAAACTTTTGCACTGATATTACAAAACACAAGTTTTTTGCTCGTTTTGGTAGGCAAGTTGCGGGTTATATTGCCAGACAATCGTTTTTTATCTAATAATATTGATATAAGTCGTATATTTTTTCTCTGTATCATTAGGGCGTTCTAAATAACGCACTGTGCAAATATAAACGCCTGCAGGAGCAGGCTTGCCTCCCACCTTGCCGTCCCAAACATTCTCGCGACTGTTTGTTATAAATATTTGCTCGCCCCAACGATTGAATATTTTGAGTTCCATTCTATAAAAATCCTGCCCAAATATTTTCATAGCATCATTTAACCCATCGCCATTGGGCGTGAATGTATTGGGCATAAAAAACTTGGGGTCGCATTTTTCAGTAATCATAATATCGCTCGTTGTAGCGCAACCCAGTGTATCTTTTACGGTAACGGTGTATTTCCCTGATTTAATTACTTTGATAACACGCGTAGTTTTGAAATTACTCCATAAATAAGTATCGCCTAAACCCGCATCAAGCGTAATCGTATCACCACTGAATGAACACATCTCAAGTGCCGCATAAACCACATCTCCAGGAGCATCGTAAATTTGGATTTTGCGTACTGTACTATCGCAAGCGGTTAGTGTTTTATAAACAATCGTATGCTCGCCTACTCCTAATACACTTGGCGCAAAGAGCGGACTAGCCTCTGCACTTTGTACGCCATTAATACGAAATATGCCGCCTACTGGCTCGCCTACCAAATTGAATACGGGGTTTTGAACGCAATAGTTATTCTTCAAATTAGGAATAGTAGGAACGACACCTCCAAATATCACAATATCTTTCGAGGCAGTATTAAAGCATCCGTTAATATCTTGGTAGTTGTAGATAACCGTATGCGTACCTGCGCCTATTACTACAGGGTCAAAAACACTTCGAACAACACCACTTATGGTAAACACGCCTCCTGAAGGATTGCCTATGCCTACCAAGGAAAAGGAAGGGTTACCCAAACAATAGGTGTCTTGCAAACCGCCAATAGACACCAAACTCACAGCAGGCAAGCCCGAAATTTCAAAATCCTTGGTTTTAACTACTATACAATTTGTATAATTGTCTATATAGGTATATTCTACAGTATGAATGCCCGCTCCCAATACGCTTGGAATAACTTGTGTAACGGGTGCGCCACCATCTACTCGAAATATACCAATGCCTTCAGGTGTATTGGGGTGAGGCGTAGCTGTAAAATTAAATGGTGTAGCATCAATACAATATACAAACTGCAAACCTGTAATCTCTACAACAGGCGAGGGAACAATATCAAAAGTAACCGTATCACGACTTAGGCAAGTATTCGCGTCTTGGTAAGTATAAATGACTTCATATTCGCCTAACGCCATCGTAACTGTGTTGAAGTCAGTAGCCACCAAACCATTTATAGTGAACACCCCTCCTGTGGGTGTGCCTACTAAATTTACCAAACCTTGCCCTTTACAATAGGCATCTTGCAAGGTAATAACGGGGGTAGGCAAGGGATTAACGGTTACTGTCTGTGTTTTAGTGTTGATGCAAGTTTTCGCATCTGTAAAGCTATAGATTACTGTATGCGCACCTACGCCCAATAGACTGGGGTTGAATTCCGTAGAAACTACACCATTGATGGTGAAAGCACCCGCTATAGGTGTAGCACTGAGCGTAAACGGAGTAAAATCAATGCAATAAGCTGTTTCCAAATTTACAAAATCAATGACAGGCAGGGGATTGATGATAACCGTTTTGGTGGCAGTATTCACACAACTATTCACATCTGAATAAGTATATTTGATACTGTAGCTCCCTGCACCCAAAGAGTCTAATTTGATGTTATTATTAGGATGAGCTTGGCTATTGATACTAAATGTGCCTCCTGAAGGCGTACCGACAAGCGGTATGCGTGTATTGTAAGCACAATATTCAGCTTGCAAACCCATAATAGCCACTACAGGCAAGGGATTTACTGTAACCATCAGAGTGTCTCGATTCACGCAGGTATTGGCATCTGTATAGGTATAAATCACGCGGTGTGTGCCTAAACCCGTAGAAAGTGGGTAAAAAGCTGTAGCAGGCGCGCCTTTTACCGTAAATGTTCCGCCTGCAGGTGTACCTTGCAAGGTCATGCTTGGGTTATCGATACAATAATTTGTATTTAGGTTGATAATATCTACAGCTCCTACAGTATGAATATTAATCGCTATCTCATCTTCTCCAAAACAATTGCCTATATTCGTAACTTTTACTTTGTAAGTACCTGCTTGATTGACACTCAGCGTAGTCGCAGTGCTTGTAAGCAATACCCCGTCTTTGTACCATTGATAGGTAGGCGAGCCGACAAGCAATGTAGAGTGAGCTGGATTCAAAACAGTACTTGTATTGGGACATATCCCTCTATCTACGCCAAGTGCAGGCGCAGGAAAAGGCAAGACTGTGTAAGGTTTTATGATATAATCTGTATTACAACCCGCTGCCTCATTGGTAGTAATCGTTAATTTCACGTTGTAAGTACCCGTAGCAGCATATAAGTGCGGAACAGTGCCTGGAGTAGGATATATTTCTACTGGCGAGCCATCTCCAAAATCCCAAGCATAGCTAATAACTGTATTATCGCCTGTGCTTGTAAAGGTAGTGGTAGTGCCTATACAAACGGCTACGTTGGTCGCATTAAAATTATATTTTTGGTTCTCAAAACTCGCCCCTGCGCTGTAGGCATACGCTGAAGCACTGCCATATCCATACGCATAGGCAATAAATGTACTGTCAGATTCTAAAGTAAAACTACTTCCCACATTCGCATCTATACCGTAAGGTACTAAGTCGACCATAGCATACGAATAACCTGTACAAGCTAATATAGGCGTAAAGGCAGAAGTTGCCAATAAAGAGTTTTGTAATTTTATTTTATTTGTGTTGGCACTTTTCACGATAATATTCACGAAGTGTGCATCAAGTGCATCTCCTGGCGTGCTTACCGTATTAAAAGTAACTTTTTTAATCGTTTGATTAGTAGGGTTCAGCATGAGCATGCTAGGGTCTGCGCGTGTTCCTGATGGAGGTACACCATTACACCCTTGCCCTTTCATAAATTGCGATACACAAACGGGTTTTGTTGCATTGATACAGATACCTTGCGAAAAAGTTA
>JAYTNK010000253.1:0-2465 GCA_043748375.1 Cytophagales bacterium | reverse complement strand
GCATCTTCTTTGTCGTTTACGCCATCTTTATCTCGGTCAGGGCATCCTTTGGTTTCGCGAGGTCCTCTTACATCTGGGCAAAGGTCTTCTGAATCATATATGCCATCACCGTCTCGGTCGGGACAACCACCACTGTTGGGCGTGCCTATAAGTCCTGGGCATTGGTCGACCATGTCAGGTGAGCCATCTTTATCGCTATCGGGCAAACAACCGAAAGAGTCCACATTGATTCGGAGGCGAATCTGCACGCCTTTTTTAAGTGTATTTCCTTCTTTATCTTGTAGGTCGCCAAAAAACTCTATGTAGGTACTAGCGTTTACCCGTTTCATTTTGCCAGAGAGTGTATCAATATCTGCTTGCATTTTATCTGCTTCGGCTTGATATTTTGCCTCTTCTGTTTTGCGGTCTTTCGATTTCATTTCGGCATACTTTCCAAACTTTTGGTCAATACGACTTAATTCACGTTTTACCACGCCCATTTTATTGCGTATTTCCAACTGCTCGTTGTACAGGGGTGTTTTTTCATGAAAGACATAATCCTTCAGAACTTTGGGCAGGCGAGTCATGATAGTTTCACCCGTAAATTCATTGACACACGTAGCGCGTTGCCCCTCCATTTGGCTCAGCGTACTTGGGCATTTGTCTTGCCCTGTCCCTTCAGGAACGCCATCACAGTCGGGGTCTTGTACATTGACATAAGGCACCTGCTTAGGCTTTTGCGCCCATGAAGGAACTGTTGCGAGGGTAATTCCTACAAGCAACACACATAAGGATTTGTATAAATTCATATCGTTTTACGAAGCCTCTTGCCTCCAGACAAGAGCGTTTAATAATTTACAAAGAATAGATAGACTTTGGAGGTGTATTTACCTATAGCGCAAAAATATAAAATTTCGTATGTTATATGGTGTGTATGTATGTTTTTTTGTAAAATTACACCAAAAATACTGAAAGATGGTGTGGCAGGCAAGGTTTAACTTGCCTACCCAACACTATCCAAACGCAGGCAAGCTTAAGCTTACCAAAACTATAAGCCTAAAAATATTAAATTGTAAATCACCCTTTATCTTATGAATTATCAAACTGTAGCCACCAAAATTACTGAGTTCCTCACACTCAAGGCGCAAGTAACGAAAATGCAAACGGAACTTGCCTACATAGAGGCTAATCCGCCAAAATTAGACAAAGACGTTTTGACTTGGGAGGAAGCTGTCGCGTTTGCCGAGAGTGAAAAAGCGCATCATGAAGGTTTGCAAAAAAACCGTATGGGCATAGCCAATCGCTTAGACCTTATCATGAACCGCGAAAAGGAAGCAGGACAAATGCTTCCTATTCAAAACCACTACATTATTTTTAAACTTATGTTGGAAGGGGAGGAAGTAAGTTATAAGATTGGCTACTTTCCTGAAAGCTACGGTTTTCGTATGGAAAAAATGTGAGTTTTCTTTTTGAGTAGCAACATACCGCTTACATCAAAAAGAAAACTCGCGAAAAAAAAGGAAAGTGAATCCTTCTGTATTAAGATTCTTAGAAAGTTATGGCGGAAATAGACTGTAAAACAGGTAAAGCCCAATGCTATTAAGCTAAGGATTTGCCCATATTTTGCATTTTGCGCGTTTTTCCGTAGGTAAAACCTACGGAAAATGACGCAAACACACATTTTTGTAATAGACTTCTTGCGAAAGTGTTTTTTAGAAGCCTCACACTTTCGCAGGAAGTCTAATAAATCACAGGGTTTTGTAATTTGGTTCTGCGAAAGTTATTACGGGATAGCCACGCTGTAAGCGTCTGTTATACACTTTATCACCCCGCAAAAGCCTTAAAAATAGATTCTTACAGCATGACTGCTCATATATTTTGGTAGCTTCCGCTATAACTTTCTAAGAACCTGTAATTTTTGTTTATGTATGTTGTTTGGTGTCTCACTAAACGTACAGGATTACCCCAAAACCTTTTTCCAAAGTGTATAAGTAACTATTGGTAGAGCTTCAATCACTGCCAAAGTTACAAAACCTCAGCAGTGGTCGAAGATCCTACCAATGATTGAAGTACACCACCATTATCACTAAAAATAATACAGTAAGAAGTAAAAGTTAAGAGGTTTTACAACTGCAAAAAAATGTTGTGCAATATTTTTTTCTTTTTTCTTGCAAAGTTCCAAAAACCTCCTACCTTTGTAACTCATTCTAACCCCTTAAACAATCAAACTCATGAAAAAAACAGCCTATCTTTGGTTAATTCTTATTTCTTTCGCTTTTGTTGCCTGTGGTGGTGGCGCGAAAGGCAAACTTATTGGCAACTGGGAAGTTGATGTGGTAAACGGCAAACCCTCTAAAGATGTTTCCTTGATGGAATTCAAAAAAGATGAAACCTTCAAACAAACCTCTGGTAAGAAAACACGCGGAGGCAAATGGAGTCTTGACAAAGACGGTAAAACCATTCAGATGTTCCCTGACGGTAAAAAA
>JAYTNK010000252.1:0-6510 GCA_043748375.1 Cytophagales bacterium | reverse complement strand
GCGGAGGCGCAACAGTTCGTACAAGTCATTGTCGTTGTAAGCGACTGTAACCCTTTGCATGATTTCGGTTTTCCAAGCACGTTTAGTTTCGTCTTGTTCGCGGTCGGGGTGTAGCTCTTTAGCGAGTTCCATGTATATGGTACGGCTGCTTTTGGTAAGCATATCCGCCTCCTCTTTCATTTTTTGTTCTTTTGCAGTTTGTTTTGTTGATTTTTTACGGTTATTTTGTTTTTCTTGCCTTTCTCTTTCTTGTTGTTCTATTTTTTCATTAAAGGCGGCTTTCATACGGTGGAGGCGTTCAAATTCGTCCAGGTCTGCTTCGTCTTCGCCAAAGTCCATGTCTTTCATGTTCATGCCTGTCATGTTCTCAAACATATCAAAGGCGGCTTTACGTCCCTCTTCTGCTATTTGTTTGTTCTCTTCTTCATAAGAAGAGGATGTAAATTGGTCATACAGAGGTATAAGGTCACTTTGTTTCCAGTCTTGTATCAAATCCCAAAGCTCGCTTTGTATTATCTCTGCCATCGTTTCTTCATCTTTTTTGCTGAGTTTTATACTATGAAACGCTTTTACCATTTCTTTTACAAACTCAACGCGCACTGTTACGCGCTCTTTTTCGAGGGGTGAGAGTTCTTTTTCCAAGCGTTGATTGATGTCAATCACTTGTTGCTTTACATTCTCGATGCTTTCTTTCAATTCGCTGATTTTCTTTATTTTAGCATTGAAATCAGCTTGTAATTTGGATAGTTTTTTGTCTTGCTCTATGCGTATAAGCGGCAAGTTTGCGTCTGGATTTTGCATGGCAGAATAAAATAGGTTGCAAATATAGCGGTTTTTGCATAAAAAGCATAGTTTTTAGGCAAAAACAACTGGTTCTCTGATAATTTTTGTGGAGAGGGAAAAACGTTCATTTTGTCATGCTGAATGCAGTGAAGCATCTCATTGTTAATCAACGATTTGTGAACGAAAAGCGAGATGTTGAGCTTCGCTCAAAATGACAAAATGCTACACAATTTAGTATTTCCACAAAAATTGTCAGGCAATCTGCATTTTTAATTTCCGAAAAAACAGTAAAACACCTTTACCAAACCTCTACAAAGGATAAGTTCAAAAAAGTCATCAATCCGCTCTGTTTTGGAGTAGTCAGTTAGTATATGTATATGCGGTAGGCAAGGTGGGAATCCTAAAAACAGACAAATTAGTATATTATACTGAGAAAAAGCATAAAAGCCAAATAATATTCCTCAATATTACTAATATTTAGGAAAGTTCAAATGTTCGTATTTTGCGTGGCGGTAACTATCGGCAGGGTCTTCAACCACTGACGAATTTACGAACTTCGGCAGTGGTCGAAGACCCTGCCGATAGTTGAAAAAACCGAGCATTTAACCATTACTAAACACTAGAATTAGAGGACATCATAAATTACTTGCTTGAGAACCCAAAAACCAGCATAGAAATCTCAGGGCATACAGACAACGAAGGCGAGGCAGGCAAGAACCAACAACTTTCCGAGAATCGCGCCCAATCCCTCGCTAACTTCCTCATAAGCAAACAAGTAGGCAAGGAACGCATCAAAGCCATAGGCTACGGTAGCTCGAAGCCCATAGCCGAAAATACCTCGCCTGAAGGCAAGGCAAAAAATAGGAGAATTGAATTTTTAATCAAATAAATATGCAAAAAACACTTTTCATGCTCCTTGCCTGCCTGCTGTGCGTAGGCAAGGCAAACGCACAAGATACGCTCACAAAGCATCTTAATGCGTTTTTTCGAACTTTTGAACCAACTACCTATGAAGGGTTTCGCAAAATGATTGCCTTGAAACCCCTTGTACTGACAAAAAAATATCAAAATGAGGGGCTTAAATATAAGTTTAAGCAAAAATTAGGATTTGCTTTTGGTGTTATGGGTTACCAAGATAGTTTATTGCGCTATACGGCTGATTTGACCTACGGAATGTTGGATTCCACGCTCCAAACGAAAGATTTTAAGGCGGTAGAAGCTTTAGATTATTTAGTGGAAAAAGCTAAAAAACATCAAATTGTGTTCATTAATGAAGCGCATCATTTGGCGCATCATAGGGCTTTTACAGCCAAACTCTTGGAGGCATTACGAAAAGAAGGTTTTACCTATTTTGGGGCAGAAATGTGGCTGAATAATCCTAACAATCAGCCTTATCATGCGCAAGGATATCCTGTCAAAATGAGTATGACTCCCGCTTATGATGAACCCTATTCACGTATGATGTTTCGAAAGGCGTTCCAACTTGGCTATCAAATCGTGCCGTATGAGATAGAGGATTTCGAGTATAAAAACCTGGATACATCTTTTGTAAGGCTTGGTTTGAAGATAGATGATGATAATGATAGACGGGAATGGACACAAGCTGTAAATCTTTACAAGCGCGTATTAGCAAAAGATAAAAACGCTAAAATCATTATACATTGTGGATATGACCATTTAGCGAAAGTGCCTTTTGATGGCTGGATTCCTATGGCATACTGCTTGCAAAAAATTACGGGTATTGAGCCTTTTGTAATCACACAAGCTAATGAATTAACGTTTGGGGATAAATATTACCAAGAAGTAATGGAAACCTACAAATCAAAAGAGCCTTTTATTTTATTAGACAAGAAGGATAAAAAGCCTTGGCTGGCTACGTATCAAAGCACAAAATCTGTTGATGCGTTAGTGCTTACACCTCCCCAAAAACGCTACAAGTTTGATAATCCTGCAATAAATTATACTAATTCAAAAAAGCCTTCACACAAAATAGCTCTTTCGCAATTTAAACAAAGTGCGCCCTATCTACTCGAAGTTTATTTTGCAGGTGAAGACGAAAAAGCTATGCCTGTTTATCAATTAGAAATAGCCTCGCCTGCTGAAGCACAAAACACGCTTAAGCTGTACTTGCCTAAAAATAAGTCTTTGAATATCAAGCTTATTTCTACAGAAGGAAAGGTATTAGAAGAAAAAAAACTGTAACACTATGCAAAAAGCACTTTTCATACTCCTTGCCTGCCTGCTGTGCGTAGGCAAAGCAAACGCCCAGAAAGAGGCGAATATTTGGTATTTTGGTAATGCTATGACTTTGCATTTTTCGCAAGATACTACTGAAGTAAAAACAGCAGGAAATGCTATCCAAATGGAAACTGCTTGCGGTTCTATTTGTGATAAAAATGGTAATTTGTTGTTTTATACAGACGGTACAACGGCTTGGAATGCTCAACATCAAAAAATTAAAAAATCCGATTCGCTCAAACACAATGCGTCTGTGCTTATTGTCCCTAAGCCTGAACAAGAAGGTGTATATTACCTGAGAGGCGTGCAGGTTATGGACAGATTTACAAGCCAAATACGAGATGCTGAACCACGCAAAAATGGTATGTGGGGTCAAAAAGATACGATTTTGATAAAAGATGCTGTATTGAGTTACAGCGTTTTGGATATGCGCAAAAACAATGGCGCAGGCGAAATGGTGCAAAAAAATGTGCCTTTGATGGACAGTTGCACGGTAGATATTTGCGCCATCAAATGCGAGAACAAAAAAGATTTTTGGCTCATTGCCCACCAAAATATAACCAACCGCTATCTTGCCTACAAAATAGACAAACAAGGCATCAGCGCAAAACCTGTAGTAAGTGCTGTAGGCGAGGTCATCTCACAAAATTTTAGCAATTATACGGGGCTTTCTTCTACCAATAAACTCAAAGCCTCACCTAATGGCGCAAAAATAGCTTTTTTTCAAGGCTTTTTTTTAAGAAATTTATTTTTCTTTGATTTTGACAAATTGACAGGTAAGATGAGTAATACTCATTTGATAAAAATGCCTTCGCATACAGAGTGGTGCACCATCGAGTTCTCGCCTAACAGTAAAAAGCTGTTGATAGCAGGAATGAAAAACTCGCCAGAATATAAAAGCAATGACAGCAGACCTTACATAGCGGAAATAGACGTTACGCAAACACACCCTTACGAAATAACACGCTATGCCCAAAGGGTTTTTGTGGAATATGTGCCGAAAGATAAAACCAAGTATTTCTCACCGCGTATTGAAAATATGCAATTAGCTCCCAATGGAAAAATATATGCCACCATACAAAACTACAATGCTTTCGATATGATAGTGCTTCACAATCCTAATGCGCCCACAAAGGATTACAAAGTGCAGTTTTCTTATCCCTTGCCTAAAAATGCGCTTGGCAACTTCCCTCACTGCACGCATCTTTTGCCCAATGAAGCCGAACTTTCTACAGCTTTTGCGGTAGGCAAGATTTTCACACGCGATATTTTGTTCGACACAAACCAATATACGTTCAAGCCCGAACACGAGAAAGACTTGCAAGATATTCTTGCCTACCTAACTAAAAATCCAAAAACTACCATCGAAATTTCAGGGCATACAGATAATGAAGGCGAAGAAACAAAGAACAAAACCCTTTCTGAAAATCGGGCTAAGGCATTGGCTAATTTCTTGATAAGCAAACAGGTAGGCAAGGAGCGCGTTAAAGCGATAGGCTATGGCAGTTCAAAACCTATAGCGGACAATGCCACGCTTGAAGGCAAGGCAAAAAACCGCAGGATTGAGTTTTTGATAACTGAAAAAAAATAGGTTGTCTGACTATTTTTGTGGGGACGTTTTTTGAGTAGGGGCAATTCCTTGTGGTGGGCATTTTTGTAAGATAACATCTTTATTTTGCCTAATTTTTAGGGTGTTTATAGCACAAAATGTGTTAGAATAGCAAGGGCAACCACAAGGGATTGCCCCTACATTTTTTATCTCTCCACAAAAATTGTCAGAGAATCAAACAACTTTTTTACGTATTTTAAAAAATATCAGGATATAAACTGAAATTTCAGATAATTTATCTTAAAACCCTTATCGACAAACATTTTCTCATAATTGGTTGTAATGCCATAATGTTCTGCGTTCATGGCATTATTATAAAGGTCTTTTGTATAGACTAGATTTTGGATAGGCTGGGTCGCCAATACTTCCAAGGTATAGTCAAACAAGGGTAGGTTATCTGTTTTAAAATGTAACCAGCCACCTTTTTTTAACAGTGTTTGATACATAGCTAAAAAGCGAGGGTGTGTCAAACGCCTATGTTCATCTCCATCTTTGGGTCGTGGGTCAGGAAATGTAACCCAAATCTCGGACAGTTCTTGCGGGGCAAAAAATGTTTCGAGGTTTTGTATGTGTGTACGCAAGAATGCCACATTCGTTAACCCTTCGTTGATAGCCACTTGGCTACCTTTCCAAATACGTGCGCCTTTAATATCTACGCCAACAAAATTTCTATCAGCAAAAACTCGCGCCAAACCAATCGTATATTCGCCACGCCCACACGCTACTTCCAGCGTAAGAGGCTGTTCTTTTTCGAATTGTAAGTTGTTCCACTTGCCTTTTATTTCGTTGTAAATCGGCTTTTGGACTTCTACCACATTGCTTGCAGTGTCATTTTCCGCAAAGCGGACTAATTTTTTTCTACCCATAATTGTAGTGTTTTTAATTCGGAAAATTTTGTTTTTAGTGCGCAAAAATAAAACCATTTTTAGCAGGATACTTGCCTGCCAATAGGGTTTGATATACTTCTGAAAGCCTATTTTTATCTTGGGCTATTTCTATATGTATCCAATCGCTGGCTTGTGTGGCAAAGCTATGCCATGCTTCGCTCAACCGTTTTTGAAAAACATCGCGTCCCCATGTTTGCAAAAATTGTTCGGCGTGTGTAGGGGCAAAAAAGAATTTCCCTTTGTTTGGAGGCATTTTATCAGCAGTACCTTTGTCCCAATGCACTGCTCCCACCAAACAATTATAGGTAAGATTGTCGCCTATATGCGCTTGTAAATCATAATGCAAGGTTTGATTCCCCGCAAAATCTATCACGACTGTTTTCTCTTGGGGTAGGGTAGGCAAGTTCGAATACGTGATAAGCGTATCATAACAACCTAAACCTGCTACAAAAGGCTCGTTGTTAGTTGAGGTAAGCCCTACTATTTTAAACGGATTCGCGCTTGTCTTTTGGTATGCTTTCAATAACGAAGCTAAAGCAAAGGCGGTTTTGCTGGAGGCACTGGTAAGCACAATTTGTGTAGCTCCAAAAAAATCGTGGCTTACCATAAATGCCTCTAATAAAAAAGACGTAGTAAATAATGGACGGAAAATTGCCTGAAATGCCTCCTTGCCTGCCTCATAAAGCTCATCTTGTTGCACATTCAGATATTGATTGTATATGGCAGGCAAGTTCGCCCTATGTGGCATTACATCAAAAAAGCCATGCGTTTTTACCTTGCCTGCCTGCACCAACAAATGTGAAGCCATCGGGAAATAACCATAAAAACGCTCGCCTACCGCCACACGTTCATGTGCAGAGGCTTCTACAGTAGCGAAGCCCCAAACAGGTACTTTGCCCCAATCAGCTTGTTGTGAAGGGAAAAATTGCCAATAGCCTAATTTATCGCCTGTAGTGATGTACGAGATATTATTAGCAGTGAAGGCATATTTTT
>JAYTNK010000251.1:0-5117 GCA_043748375.1 Cytophagales bacterium | reverse complement strand
ACTCATCAATGTTATAGGTTGTGCTGTAGGTGAGCGGGTTTTGTCCACCTGCCAATCCACGTCCACTATTAACAACCGTTTTCTTTTTATTGCCCCAAGTGGCTTTGATATTGGGTATGTCTTTAGCATTTTTGAGTATCCAACAGTCGCCTGTGTTTAATTTGCTAGACATTAAATAGTTGTAAGGCATATAGCAATAGCCTTTGTCTCCAAAAGTAGTGCCCCACGAGTTGCGGACAATAAACATTTGGTCAGCTTCAGAATACCCTACACAGAGCATGGCGTGTAAGCCATGTTTTTCAGCTTTTGCTTCTTGTGCGGAAGGCATTTTGACGATACCGCCTAATTTGGTACAGTCTTGGAAATTTTTGAAGAGCGCACAAGCAAAAATGATGGGATAGCCTTCAGCAAGGCACTTTTTCCAAGTTTCAAGTTCGACCTCTACCTTTTGTGTTTTTTCGATGCGGAATTGCTTAGCTTGCGCATAAGCGTCATTGTTTGGTTTTGTGGTAACCTTTGTTTTTTCGAACTTCCATTTGTCTTCTGCGCAAGCTCCAAAAGTTTGCAAACTTGCTACAGCGTATTGGATATGGCTACCACTGTCTTCGGCTTGATTGCCGTTGCGCCAACGTGCATTGTAATAAACAAACAATCTACTTACGTCGAAAGGCTTCTTTTTTTTCAGTCTGCCCACCAGATATTCGCAAGCACCTACTACGGCATTTGCTGTGCAACTGCTGGTGCTTCCTTGGTCTTCAATAGTGGTCATGAAACGCCTTAAATCTACAGATTGAGGCAGTTTCATTTTTGAAACTTGCGAGGAAGCTTTATAAGCTTCGGCATTGGAGGAGGGTGCGAGGTAGCGATAACCTACAAAATCGTGTGCCATAAAAGAAATAATAGAAGAGTAAAGTATGCTTCGCAAACCTACAAAAATATAACCAAATAAAAAGCATTTTTCATTTTTTCATGTGCTATTTGTGATATATACATAACCATCAAAACGCTGTTTTTTTACTTTTTAGTAAGGCTATATAGCATAAAAAAAGCACAACCTCTGTGAGGCGTGCTTTCTGAAGTACAAAAACTATGAAATTTTGTTTTTTTATTTTTAGGTTGGCGATTATAAATACTGATTTAGTTTTGCATTTATTAAAATTTTCAAATCAAAAACTTTAATTTGCAATTCCTCTAAATTTTTAGTACCTGTAATTTTCACCTTTGAAAGGACCTTCAGGAGTTACACCGATATATTCAGCTTGTTCGCCAGAAAGAGTTTCTAATTGCGCACCTACTTTGTCTAAGTGTAGGCGAGCTACCATTTCGTCAAGGTGTTTAGGCAATACATATACTTTATTTTCGTATTTTTCTGAATATTTCCAAAGCTCGATTTGTGCAAGTGTTTGGTTACTGAAAGAGTTTGACATAACGAAAGAAGGGTGTCCCATAGCGCAACCTAAGTTTACTAAGCGACCTTCTGCCAATATCAAGACATCATGCCCATCAACTGTATATTTATCTACTTGAGGTTTGATTTCGATTTTGCTTTTGCCGTAGTTAGTTTTTAACCAAGCAATGTCAATTTCGCTGTCGAAGTGTCCAATATTACAAACGATAGCCTTGTCTTTCATTACTTTGAAATGGCGGTCTGTGATGATTTTCACGTTGCCTGTAGCGGTTACGAAGATGTCGCCTATTTTGGCAGCATCATCCATACGCATTACTTGATAGCCTTCCATAGCTGCTTGAAGCGCACAGATAGGATCAATTTCAGTAACGATTACACGTGCACCTGCACCACGCAATGAATGCGCAGAACCCTTGCCTACGTCTCCAAAGCCAGCTACAACAGCTACTTTACCAGCCATCATCACATCAGTTGCACGACGGATAGCATCTACTAAAGACTCTTTGCAACCATAAAGGTTATCGAATTTTGATTTTGTAACCGAATCATTTACGTTGATAGCGGGGAGGGGCAATGTGCCTTTGCGCATACGCTCATATAGGCGGTGAACGCCTGTAGTAGTTTCTTCCGAAAGACCTTTGATTCCTGCTACAAGTTCAGGGTGATGGTCAAGCACCAAATTAGTAAGGTCGCCACCATCATCAAGAATCATGTTGAGTGCTTTGCCACCTTCAAAGGCGAACAAAGTTTGCTCGATACACCAATCAAATTCTTCTTCATTTTGTCCTTTCCAAGCAAATACAGGCACACCACTTGCAGCTATAGCAGCAGCAGCGTGGTCTTGAGTAGAAAAAATATTGCAAGACGACCATGTAACTTCTGCGCCAAGGGCTACAAGTGTTTCAATGAGTACGCCTGTTTGGATAGTCATGTGCAGACAGCCTGCGATACGCGCCCCTTTCAAGGGTTTTTCAGCACCATACAATTTGCGGAGGGACATCAAACCTGGCATTTCTGCTTCGGCAAGTTCAAGTTCTTTGCGTCCCCACTCAGCAAGGGAAATATCTTTTACTTTGTACGTTGGTTTTTGCGTTGTTTCAACCATTGGGAGTAAGATTTTGGACTGTTGTAGTCCTTTCGTGAATTTTGTGCAAAGTTAGGCACTTTATTTCAAAAATGCAAATATATACTACAGGCATGAGATTTTGCGGGCGAAATTTCTAAATCGTTAAGTTTATAACATTGTGCTATGTTATTTTTTGGTAGGCAAGTCAGGCTTATCTACTTGTGCATTTAGATTTAAAGATAAAAATTACAAGCACTATACGTAATTGGTTAAAAAAAGTTGTAATTTGCACGCAAAAAGAGTGGTATTTTTTTGACTGCCTATAATTTTACACTATTTTAATTAGTAATTATTTGAAAATCAAATATATAGCACATTTATAACTTTGTAACCTAAGCATAAAAAGACGCAAATGTTTCGCCTAAAAGGTACAACCGTTCGGATTTTCCTTTATGTCAATCTCATTAGTTGGCTATTGCTCCTTGCTATCAAACTGATGGCGTGGGTAGGTATTTCTCATGTGTCAGGTGAAAATTGGAACTTATACCTCAAGGGTTTGTTACTAAATTTCTTTTTATTGTGGTTATACTTTTATTATCAAGCACGCGCAGAGGTTTTGGACAAGATGCGATTGGTCGATAGGCTGGGCAGGCTGTTTATGGTAGGCTTGATGAGCTCCTTGACTTCTTTGATAATACAGTTTGCTATTTTACAATTAAAAAATAATATAAGGTATTTACAACTCGCTGATGTGCTGTACCATATAAGTATTGGGTTGAGTATGTTGTTTTTAACACAAGCCTATATGTTGTGGAAGCATATGATTTTGCAACCGAAGACTAGGAAATTGACGCGTCAGTGGAGTATATTTGAATATATATTGTTAATAAGCCTGCTGTTTAACTTCTTTGAGTTTAGTTTAAATGACGCGCCTTTTATATTTGCATTGCTGGCAGTAATATTTGTAGCTGTTCCCTTATCGTTTCACTTGCGGTGGGTAGCTTATTTGAATTCAAAAGAGAAGTGGCAGAGCATTTTTTTCTTGTCATTTATTATAATTTTCTCCTATTACTTTTTTTATACAGTCGTACTCCACTATCAAAACATATACTTCAGTACAGATTTGATGCACAGCGTATATGTGTTGGCAATGTTTATTTTTGTCTTATTCTATAGCATTTTTTCGCTTTTGGTTATATTATTTAACTTGCCTACCTCTTC
The DNA here is from genome assembly GCA_043748375.1 of Cytophagales bacterium. Lineage (GTDB taxonomy): Bacteria > Bacteroidota > Bacteroidia > Cytophagales > Microscillaceae > RDXI01. The sequence continues at coordinate 1,422 of JAYTNK010000251.1, read as the reverse complement.
CGTTTTTGAACAAAAATTAGAGGAGATAACAAGTTTTCAGCGTTTGGTAAGTATTTTGCAAGGCGGGCAGAAAGCAGAGCAGATTTACAATGCCTTGATAGACAGTACCATGAAGGCAGTCGAGGCAGAGGCTTCGTGGATAGAAACTCAAGACTCAGACTATAAAGTTGTCATTCAGGCACAACGCAATATCTCCACTGAAGAGATTGCCCTTATCAAACAACACCTTCCAAAAAACCGCTTTCAACACCAAGCTATTCAAGACGAAAAAGATCCTTATATAAAGGGGGTGTACGCTTCTATGTTGAATATACCTATAGATTATAATGAGCATTATTTTGGGGCATTGATACTACTTAAGAAAGAAACAGAAACTTTGGGAGAGGAACAAAAACAAGTAGTTTTTACCTTTACACGGCAGGCAAGTATTTCTATTGAGAACCTGCGATTGTTTCACAATGCGCTCGAAACAGAACGCTACAAAGAAGAAGCCAAAATAGCCCGCCACATACAGCAAAGCCTCTTGCCTACCCACTTACGCTTTACAGAAGGCTTTAAACTCGCCGCAATCTACAGTCCAGCTTCAGAAGTAGGCGGTGATTATTACGATACATATCCTATCAGCCCTACCCGTTTGATGTTGATTATCGGAGATGTTTCGGGCAAAGGAACGAATGCAGCCTTTTATATGGCACAAATGAAAGGTATTTTTCAAAGCCTTGCACAATTAAACTGCTCTTTGAGCGACTTTTTGCAATATACCAATCGTGCTTTGGGTAATTGCTTACCTAAAAATGCTTTTATTACCGCTAGCATTGTAATCTTAGATACTGAAACAAAAACTATAGAGATTGCACAGGTGGGGCATTGCCCTGTTTTGCGCTATGATGCAAAGCGGAAACACACCTATTACTTGCCTACGCGAGGCTTGGGTTTTGGGATATTGCGCAATAGCAGTTTTTCTCAACACCTTGATATTCAAAGTATTGTATTTCAAAAAGGCGATGTTTTTATGCTTTATACAGATGGCATTATTGATGCTCGTAATACTGTTCAAGAAGAGTATGGCTACGATAGATTTCGCGATTGCGTACACACACACGCACAAGAATCACCTACCGAATTGCTGGAAAAAGTAAAAGAAGATTGGGTATTGTTTGCACAAGACACGCCTCAATATGATGATTATACGGCACTCGTCTTGCGCGTAGAATAGCCTTTTGCGAAAGCGTTTCCAAAAAAGCAAAACAGACTGTAGGTAGGCAAGTTGCCTAAACTACAGTCTGTTTTTCATTTAAAAAGCTGCTTTAATTGGGTATATTTTCCTTCTGTATTTTTTTAAGTGAAAAGAGAAGTTTGTCATTTTGAGCGAAGCGAAAAATCCCGTTTTTCGTTCACAAATCCTCATTCAACAACGAGATG
>JAYTNK010000250.1:0-3029 GCA_043748375.1 Cytophagales bacterium | reverse complement strand
TTTATTTAAAATACAAAGAAGTGTTATAAAAGCATTTTACCAAATAATCTATATACTTCTATTTAGTAGCATTTCTGATAGCAATTTGTTGTGCCAAGTTTTCTGCTACTTCTTTAAAGGCAGTCTTTGTAGCTTCGTCTGCATTCAGTACGGCAGGCAAGCCGTTATCGCCCCCTTCGCGGATACTTTGCACGAGTGGAATTTGTCCCAAAAATGGTATGACGTTATTGGTAGCAAACTCCTTGCCTCCGTCTTTGCCAAAAATGTAGTATTTATTATTAGGTAGTTCAGCGGGTGTAAAGTACGCCATGTTTTCTATCAAACCAAGTATAGGAATATTGATTTGAGGTTGACGAAACATAGCCGCACCTTTGAGTACATCAGCCAATGCGACTTTTTGTGGTGTGGTAACCAATACCGCGCCTGTAAGCGGTACTACAGGATTGACTAACGTGAGGTGAATATCACTTGTACCTGGTGGCAAATCGACCAAAAGATAGTCTAATTCTCCCCAAAGGGTGTCTGTAATAAACTGCATGAGGGCTTTTGAAGCCATCGGACCGCGCCACACGATAGCACTTTCAGCAGGGGCAAGAAAGCCCATCGAGATAATTTTAATGCCTCCTTTATCAATAGGGACTATCATGTTTTTGCCATCAACAATCTCTACAAACGGCTTTTCGTTCTCTAAGCCAAACATAACAGGCTGCGATGGGCCTGAAATATCCGCATCTAATATGCCGACTGTTGCCCCGCTCATGTGTAGTGCCATAGCAAGATTGGCGGTAATCGTGGACTTGCCTACCCCACCTTTGCCTGATGCGATGGCAATTACATTTTTAACTTGAGGCAAATTTGGGGTTTTGGTTTGAAATAACGAGGACGTAACCTCTGCTATCATGTGAATATTAACTTCATATTGCCCGCCTATATGTTTGTGAATAGCGTTTTCACAATCTTTTCTGATGCGTTCTTTGAGTGGGCAAGCGGGTGTAGTCAAGACTACAGTAAACGAGATAACTTGGTTTTCGATAGCCACGTGGCGTATCATATTCAGGGTTACAAGGTCTTTTTTAAGGTCAGGTTCTTCCACCGTACTAAGGGCGGCAAGGACTTGAGAGGTAGTTATCGACATAAGATATATAATTTTGGGTATAGACTAACATAGGAACTCTGACTGCTATCGCACAATTAAAATCGTGGGTTTCAATAAATCTTAGAGGAGCCTAATATCATGGGTGCAAAGGTACTTTTTGTTTAGGCAAAAACCAAACTGCCTGCTGCTTTGCAAACTGAAACGGCACTTTCATGAGTTAAACAAGCGGTTTTATAAAACAGTTTAGCTATCATTGGTAGGCAAGTTGTATATTTACATAAAATAAATCATTAACAAATATGAAGCATCTATTTTTAACACTCGTTTTGGCAATATCTTTTGCTTATGGCGTTCATGCCCAAACTTGTTCTATTACGCTTTGCACAGAAGTAGTGAAAAATGAACGTGGCAACACCGATTTACTGAATGTATTCGGTGGCTTTGGCGACGGGGCTATTGGTCAAGAAAACAACTTCAAGATCTATGTACGTTTTCAAGATTATAGCCTGAATGTGTCGCACACGTTTTATATCGTTTTGCTCAATCCATCGGGTACGGTTCACTTAGAAGGAAAAAAGAGTAATTTTTCGTTCATTGGGCCTGAGCGAAGCCTTGCCCATACAGGCAATTGGGGCGTAACTTTTGATACGGCGGGCATCTACAAAGTAGTCGTATATGTTGATGGCAAAGTTGCCTCCTATTTGAATGTATCTGTGGGCGATTAGTTATCAAAAGATGTGGTTTAAAAATTTTTTTTGTAAAAAACGAATAAATCCCTATCTTTGGAGAAAATTTGTTTAATCCCACTTCTTATCTTATTTCATGAGTTTAGAAATTGCAACCACCAAAGCGGCTGAAAAAGCGAGTAACGCTGCTGCACTTGATGCTACCGTAAAATTTGCCTTCGCAGAAGGCGGCTTCCTATTCGTTGATGGTACAAACGGCAACGCCGTACACAATGAAGATGCAGAGGCTGAATGTACTGTAAAACTAACATTAGAAGACTTCTTATCTATGTTAGATGGTGTATTAAACCCTATGAGTGCCTTTATGGAAGGCAAGATGGTGGTAGAAGGCAACATGGGAACAGCTATGAAACTACAGAGCTTGTTCAGCTAATTTGCTTGTAAGGTAGGCGAGGTTTTGATTAACCTCGCCTATATTTTACTACCGCATATTGTGATAAATATTTTGGACATCATCATCTTCATCAAACTTGTCGAACAACTTTTGCAGTTCCTCTTCTTGTTCGGGCGTAAGTTCTTTGGTGCCGTTAGGTATCCGTTCAAACTCAGCTTTGAGTAAATTGATACCTCTATCTTCGAGAACTTTTTGGATAGCCCCAAAGTCGTTTGGCTGGGCATAGATGTCAATTTCATCTTCGTCAGCAAAAATCTCCTCTACCCCATAGTCTATCATTTCCAATTCAAAATCCTCTATAGAAATGCCTGTATTGGGAATTCGGAAGTGCGACTTTCGCTCAAATATAAAGTCTAAGGATCCTGACGTTCCTAAATTTCCACCTGAGCGGTTGAAGTAACTTCTTACGTTGGCTACAGTACGTGTAGGGTTGTCGGTAGCACATTCTACTACTATAGCGATGGCGTAAGGTCCGTAGCCTTCATAGACGATTTCTTTGTAGTCGGCTTCATCTTTTGAGGAAGCGCGTTTAATCGCCTTTTCCACGTTCTCTTTGGGCATATTGATAGCCTTCGAGTTTTGGATAATGGCGCGTAACTTTGAGTTTGTGCTGGGGTCGGGTCCTGCGGCTTTAACAGCTATTACAATTTCGCGCCCTATTTTGGTAAATGACTTTGCCATTTGCCCCCAACGTTTCATTTTGCGGGCTTTGCGGTATTCAAAAGCTCTTCCCATGTTTTTTGAATGAATGAATGAATGAGTAAATAATCGTAAATCTAAAATTCAGTTATAA
>JAYTNK010000249.1:0-2840 GCA_043748375.1 Cytophagales bacterium | reverse complement strand
GTAAGCGTCTGTTGGCATTGCCACATCACGCAAAAGTCCAATAACAGACGCTTACAGCGTGGCTAAAAGTGTGAAGTTATTTTTTATACGTTCCTTAGTTTGTAATCAGATACAAATTCCCCCATTCTTTTAGCTATACACATACGAAATTGGTTTTGGAATATGACTTTTCGCTTACCCCACGTTTCACGTGGGGCTATTCATAGTTCAACCCCGTTCGGGGTTGTCTAAATCTCCCAAAACCACTTTCTGATGTGTATATATCCGTTCAAGTACCTTAAACGAACTGGGTTAATTTTCTATAAACTTGCCTTGTATATCAAATTTTGCTTTGACTTTTTTGCTAAACTCGCCTCGCTCCCACTCGGCTACATAGACTGTATATATTTCGCCTTCTTTCAAAATACTGATACCACCTGGTTTTCCTATGGCAGTTCTGTTGTAGCTTGTAATAGACTTGACATCAATGCCTTTGCCATTTTTCTCAAAGGTAGCCATAAAATAGTGGGCTGATACAAAGCGCGTTTCGTCTTGAAAAGGATAAATAGCATATAAAATAGCTCTTTTGCCTGCTTCAAGTTCCAACTTGCCTACGACAGCTACTTGGTAGTTTTTGCCATAAAGACTGGCATCTTTGGCTAACAAAGGGATAAAATATTTATCTCTATCGTTTTGAGCCAGAGGTACAGAGGAGATACCTTGATAATATTCTTTTTGGATATGCAAAGGAATTTTGAGGTTGAACGAAGAAATATATTGCCAATCAAAATCAGCCTCTTGCGCCTGTGCAGGCATATTTGCCAAAAGAATGAAAGCAAATATCCACGAATAAATCTTGAATTTTATCATATTATTTTTGAGTTTTTTTAAGTTATTGTCGAGGGTTAAACCTTGTTACTTTAAGTGTTCTTTTTGTTTGTTCAAGTTTTTAGATATGCCATCATGCCGCAATAGTAAGCATACTATTTTACACAACCAAAAAAACATCAACCTTTTTTAAAGCGGGTGGGAATATATTTTACTCTATCTTACGTACACGATGTCCCCCATCCTCGCCTACAAATATGACACCTTGTGGGTTGATATAAAGATGCGAAAGTCTGCGAAAACTAGCAGTAGTCAAACCTCCATCTGTATCTCCATCAACGTCAGGATTTGCACCTCCAACAAACATACTTGCTGTAGTGCCTGCAAAATCGCTAACCACCCCTTCAGGCGTTATTTTACGAATACTCCCATAACGTCTATCAGCTACATATAAAACACCTGCCGCATCTCTACAAATACCGAAAGCCTGACCAAAACGTGCCGTAGCCCCTGTACCGTTTACAAAACCAGCTGTCTGTAATGACCCTGCTATAGTGGTAACATTTCCTGTGGGCGTAACTTTGCGAATGAAACTATTATCTGCTACGTACAAATTATTTTGTGCATCTATGCACATTCCACCAACTGCATCAAATTTTGCTGAAGTACCTTGCCCGTCAAAAGGAGGGTTTACTTGCGTACCACCACCCGCAAGCGTTGTTACCTCACTTGTAGCCAACACAATTTTTCTAATTCTTTTAGTCCGGTATTCTCCCACAAATAAGTTGCCTGCATTGTCTAATACAAGCGAATAAGGTTCGTCAAAAGTCGCGCTTGTGCCTGTACCATTGTTAGAACCAGATTGTCCATTACCTGCTACAGTTGTAACAACACCTGCAGAGGTAATTTTGCGGATACGCCGTCCATTATACTCTACTACATACAAATTGCCAGAGGCATCTATTGCCAAATCATACGGGTTGAAAAATTTTGCCGCGGTACCTGTGCCATTATCGGATCCTGAAACACCTGCTGTACCTGCAAAGGTTGTTACAACACCTGCAGGCGTAACTTTGCGGATAGTATGGTTGGCTACATCAGTCACATATAAGTTGCCTTGTGGGTCTTGCACCATGCCACCTGTACCTCTGAAGCGCGCCGCAGTCCCTGTAGCGTCTGTAGTACCTGAAACGGCAGTAGTGCTACCTACAAAAGTGCTTACAGTCGTATAAGTGCGTGAGGTAGCTGGAGGAGGATTTTGGGTAGTGGGTGGAGGTGTTACTTCTTCTTTTTTGCAAGAAGTGAAAGCCAAGCTCACAAAAAGGAGCATAGAGAGGAGAAAAAGGAGATTTTTCATTGTTTTTAGAGGATTTTGATGCAAATGTAGCTTGCCTGCCCATAGCAAAATGGCTACTTTCACGAGGGTAGCGTTTATTTTCATATAGGTAGTGATATTTTTCACAAAGGGTTTTGATATTTTTTTCGTGAAATAAATCCCTACATTCGTGAAGTCTTGCCTATAATGTGTGTGATGTAAGCCAATTTTGCGCTTGATGAAAATGCTCTTTTGTTTATGTGTCGTATGGGGGCTTGCCTGCTCACTTTTTGCACAAAGTCCTTACCTACAACCTATCCAAACTTGCCTACCCAAACTATCTATGATAGGCAAGGGCGTATTTATTTGGGTACACGATTTGCCCATATTTTGCATTTTGCGCGTTTTTCCGTAGGTAAAACCTACGGAAAATGACGCAAACACACATTTTTGTAATAAATCACAGGGTATAATTTGGTTTCTTAGCTTAATAGCCTTGGGGCAAAGGTAGTAATTTTCAATAAAAGCAGATAGCTTCGGCAAAGTTTTAAAAATTCACTGAAGCTGAAAGGGTTAGTGAAAAATTGAATTAAAAATCTATTTGGCAGTTAGTTAGAGCTTGTTTGATGCGTTGTTTTTCGGGTTCAGGAAGTTGATTGTTGGCGCAGAATAAAGTGGTTAAACTTTTGAATGCGCCTATAGTGGCAGGCAAGCTCGT
>JAYTNK010000248.1:0-2701 GCA_043748375.1 Cytophagales bacterium | reverse complement strand
TTTATTTATAAGTTATATTATGCGGATACAAAACGTGCTTTTCATTTCTTGAGTCAGCTCTGCAAAGTCATTATGTTATTAGGTGTTTTAAGTATGTTGTTAGTTTAAAAAGTTATGAAAAGCATTGATATTCAATATCTTAAAACTGATTTGGGCGAACTGCTCTTAGGTTCTTTCGAAGGCAAGTTGTGCCTTTGCGATTGGCGGTATAGAAAAATGCGTCAAGCAGTAGATGAGCGTATAAAAACAGGTTTGCAGGCAAGTTTTGTACTGCAAAGTTCAGACGTTATAGAAGATACAAAAACACAACTCCTTGCCTACCTACGCGCAGAATGCCAAACGTTTACGATTCCGCTCCTATTCGTGGGTACAAATTTTCAAAAAACAGTGTGGCATAAACTCATAGAAATTCTATTTGGCAAAACAGAAACTTATATAGGCTTATCTACTCGATTAGAAAACCCAAAAGCTATTCGGGCGGTTGCGTCTGCCAATGGCGCAAACGCGCTTTCTATTTTAGTGCCTTGTCATAGAATTATAGGCAGTAACGGTGCTTTGATAGGCTATGCGGGCGGGCTTCCTGCTAAACAAAAACTATTAGAACTCGAAAACAGCTTGCCTACCAAAGACCAATTCAAAATATTTGAATAAACAGCCTTTTACAGCCTAAAAAGAAGCAGAAAATAAATGGTTTTGGCAAAACTGAAAAATAAACGTACCTTTGCACAAAAGTAGGTTTTTTTGCTTAAAACCTCGAACTTCGTGCTTATGAATTATCTTTCTGTTGAAAATCTTGCCAAAAACTATGGCGAAAACCGCCTATTTGAAAATATTTCTTTTGGTTTAGACAAAGGGCAAAAAATAGCCCTTGTCGCTCCCAATGGCTCAGGCAAAACCTCCATTTTTAATATTTTGGCAGGCTTCGATACGCCCAATGCAGGCGAGGCGCGTTTCCGCAAAGATGTCCGCGTTGGCTTTCTACCCCAAGAACCGCCCTTAGATGCTGAAAGAACCATCTTGGACACTATTCTTCAAGCCGATACGCCTGCTACGCGTGCGCTCCGCTTTTACGAAGAATGTTTAGCTACCGATAGCCCCAAACTCATGGACGCTATGGCAGACATGGATACCTATAAAGCTTGGAACTATGAACAACGCCTCGAACAAGTACTATCTCGCCTACGTATCAATGACACCTCCCAAAAAATAGGCGTTCTTTCTGGTGGGCAACGTAAACGCGTCGCACTTGCGCAACTGTTCATGGAAGAACCTGACTTCTGGATTCTTGACGAACCAACCAACCATCTTGACCTCGACATGATCGAATGGTTGGAAGAATATTTAACCAAAGCAAATATCACCTTGTTGATGGTTACACACGATAGGTACTTTTTAGATAATGTTTGTACTGAAATATTAGAATTGGACTTAGGAAAGCTCTACCGTTACATAGCTCCTGCCAACAGGCAAGGCGAAACTTACGGTTACTTCTTGGAGAAAAAAGAGGAAAGAGTGGCACAACAAGCCACAGAAACAGACAAAGCCAAAAGCTTGTGGCGAAAAGAACTCGATTGGGTGCGCAAACAACCCCGCGCAAGAGGCACAAAAGCAAAATATCGATTGGACGCTTTTCAAGACATTCAACAAAAGGCCTTCGCAGAACGAAACGATAAAAAAGCCCAAATGGAAACCGAAATGGCGCGACTTGGCAAGAAAATAGCCGAGTGGGAAAAAGTCAGCAAGCGATTTGGTGACCTTACTATTTTGGATAATTATAGCTATGTATTCAAACGTTATGAAAGACTTGGCATCGTAGGCAAGAACGGCACAGGCAAGTCCACTATTCTCAATTTACTTACCAATCGCCTTGCACCAGACGCAGGCGAGATAGCCATAGGCGAAACTATACGGTTTGGTTATTACACGCAAGACGGACTGAAGCTGAAAGATGACAAACGAGTAATAGAAGTAATACAAGACATTGCTGAACAATTTCCTGTTACGGGAGGGCGATACCTCACCGCTGCGCAATGGTTAGACAAATTTCTATTCCCTCCAAAACGCCAATATGCGTATGTTTCTACGCTGTCAGGAGGCGAAAAACGAAGGTTATACTTGCTTACTATTTTGGTGCAAAACCCTAACTTTCTTATCCTTGATGAGCCTACCAACGACTTGGATTTGATAACTTTACAAGTCTTAGAAGACTTTTTGCAAGACTATGAAGGTTGTTTAGTGATTGTTTCGCACGACCGCTATTTTATGGATAAATTAGTCGAGCATATTTGGGTATTGGAAGGCGATGGTAAGATTCGCGACTTTTATGGTACATACAGTGCTTTTCGTGCTACACTCGAAATAGAAGCAGAAGAGCAAGCACTCAAAGATAAAAATAAAGACAAAAATACGCCACAAGCAGAGGTTAAAAAGATAGAAACGACCAAACGCAAACTCTCTTTTAAAGAACAAAAAGAATACGAAACGTTAGAAACCGAAATCGCTAACATAGAAGCCGAAAAAGCCCGACAAACAGCTGCCATGAACGGGGGGAGTTTAAGTTATGAAACACTCACGGCTACCGCTCGACAAATAGAAGACCTTGCCTCTCAAATAGACGCAAAAACGCTGCGCTGGTTAGAGTTAGCAGACATAGTAAACGCATAGAAAAAAGAGGCTGCCCTTTTCGGACAGCCTCTTTTCT
>JAYTNK010000247.1:0-1833 GCA_043748375.1 Cytophagales bacterium | reverse complement strand
GTGCGTGAATTACGTGATTTAACTCAAGAGCATATAGCTGAAAAAATTGCTATGACGCAAGCAGGCTATAGTAAAATTGAGCAGGGTGTTGTCGATGTCCCTTACAGCAGGCTCGAACAAATAGCTAAAGTATTGAATATCAAGGTAGAAGATATTATATCTTTTGATGAAAAAGCTACGGTTACTAACCAACTAAATAATCATGCCACTATAACCAATGGTTATGTTTTTAGTGATAAAGAAGTCTTAGCTAAACTCGAAAAACAATACGAGTCACGTATTTCAGATTTTCAAACCGAAATAACTCGCCTTCACTCCCTCCTTGAAAAATCCTTAACCAAGTAGAAACAACCTAAAACCCAATACAACATGGAACATCAACTCGAAATTCAACACCTAAACGGCATACAGGTAATAGACAGCCGTATCATCGCTAAAGGCTTAAATATCAATCATAAAAGCCTGATGGAAACCATCCGAGAGTATAAAACAGAGCTTGAAAGCTTAGGTTCACTGCTGTTTGAAACGGCAGTGAAGAAACGCGAAAAAGGGGCAACCACTCAAACCTTCTGCTACTTGAATGAACTGCAATGCACTTTTGTAATAACACTGAGCCGAAACTCGCCTGAAGTGGTAAAATTCAAGCTCTCGCTTGTAGTGGCATTTGATGGTGCTAAAAAGGAAGTCGCTATCTTGCAGGAAGTCATCAACGAAAGTGAAGATGTATTAGCGAAAAAACGCCTCTATTACCAAAAACAAGGACATAATGAGGGTTGGATTGAAAAACGTTTGAAAAGTATAGACGTAAGACAAGAATTAGAAGCTATTTGGTATAAGCGTGGCATCACATCCGCCCAACAATATGCAGTGCTTACCACTATGATTGCTAAAGGTACTTTTGGCATCACGCCCAAACAACATAGCGAACTAAAAGGATTGAAAAAACAAAACTTGCGTGATAATATGACACGCCTTGAACTTGCCTTTGTGATTTTGGGAGAAGAAGCTACCGCAGAATTTACAGAAGCGCGTGATGCCCAAACCTACCAAGACATGAAAGATTGTGCTATTGACGGAGGCAATATTGCGGGCAATGCACGCCTACAGCTTGAAGCCCAAACAGGCAGAAAGGTAGTAAGCACGCTCAATTTTTTGCCTGAAAATCGCCATTTATACCAAATTTTGCCCACTACAGCCTAAAAGCAGGCAAGACTCACACCTTGCCTGCCCAACTGTTCGTAGGCGAGGAGAAGTAAAAGATTAACAGCAAGAGATTAATTTTCATGGGTTTTATTTGAAAAAGCAGACACAGTGAACGGCTTGCCTACATCGATAGGCAACACCAAGCAATATATCGAAATATTTTTGAGCTTTTTAGCATTATAAAATTGCACTTTCATTATTTGTATCGTTTAATTCGGCTTTTTGGTGATAAAAAAATCTAATGAAATGGTAGCCAAAAGACGTTTTTTAACAACAGATACAGTTCAACTAAACAACTCCATATACAAATAAATATAATTTACAATAAATTAGTTATATAAAATGATTTTTTTGTTAATTTTTTTAAAAATAATTAATTATTAATGAGTATATTGGCTGATTATTCAAATTATTTAAGTTTTTATTATAGTGGAAGTTTCATTTTTGAATATTAAAAACACTTTCTTTCATAAGCCATATTTGACCTGAGGGCAAAAAAAGAAAGCCTACGCAAGTTGCATAGACATTCTCGAGGTTGTTTTACTTTTAGGACTTACGCAAAAAATGCAGTTTAACGAAAAATATGGTTAAAATGGCTTAAAATGGCTTATGCTTTAGGCGCATTGTTAG
>JAYTNK010000246.1:0-2932 GCA_043748375.1 Cytophagales bacterium | reverse complement strand
GTATGGGTATCACAGGCAAGGTGTTTGTTCGTTTTGTAGTGAGTAGAAACGGTACAATCAATGATGTTAGTATCTTGAAAGGACTTGCAAACTGCGACGAATGTAATGCAGAAGCCATACGTTTGGTGAAAATGATGCCCGCTTGGACTCCAGGTATGCAGAACGGTAACCCTGTAAATGTATATTTTAACTTGCCTATCTCCTTTACTTTGCAATAATACGCAGAGATACACGAGTGCAAGAAAGTTTTTAGCCGTAGGTGCTGCTGTTATAGTTGGTTTTTTACCCAGCACCCTTTGTCGCCAAAAGCTTTATACGCTTCATACTTGGCATCTCATTGGTATTGTAGCTTATCGCGCTTATACACACTGTACAAACGCGCAAAGATAGGGTTAGATAAGTATAATAAAGCCTTCAAAAAGTTTTTACAAACTTTTTGAAGGCTTTTTAAATACAATACGCTTAGGATTTTAGTTTAAAAAATACTGATAGTCAATATTTTGTAGTGATAAATTGCTTGTAAAAATATTTTTATTTTGTAAAATCCATTATCAAAGAGGTATAATTAGGCTTTCCATCTCGATTGCGTGCATCATGCAAAAGCGAACGCCCAATAAAACCGTTTTCGTCTTCTTTATAACCCGCATGAAATTCACCCTGCTCGTCCCAATATTCTATGGCGTGTGATTTAAAGCCTGCTTTTTCAAATAATGCGCCCAACGTTTGATAGGTGAATAGTTGTTTGTGGTCGTCCGAACCCTCGCCTGTTCCGCCGATTTTTACCGCCTCAATGTAGGCAGAATTGGTATGCAAACCGTCAGGTACGGCTATGCGAATATGCACATCAGACGTAGTATATTTGTAAAAATAAGGCAGGGCGATATTTATTTGCGCTGTAGTAAGATGTTCAAATACGTGTTCGGCTAAGATACGTTTTATAAGTTTCTTGCCTACCATACCTTGAAAGTCTGCCTCTGACGTAATGTCGAGATGGTAGGAATTTATTTCAATGTCGGTGGGAAACCAGCCTTCGAAGCGCGTAATAGAAGCACCTACGTTCAGGTTTATATCTTGGTATGTTTCCAAATATGTTTCCCATTTTTTTTGCCACTTCCGTTTGCAATACCGCTTATAAAAGGGTATAATAGGCGATAAAATAAATCTTACGAGTGGTTTTTTTTTCCAACTGCTCATATTAGGAAGATTGACGATTTAAGATTGACGATTACAATACACTGATAAGCAATGGTTTATAGCTATCAAAAAATGAATTTATTTAATAGACTTCTTTCGAAAGTGTTTTTTAGAAGCCTCACACCCTGCCCTCTCTCCATTTTGAGAGAGGGAAAAGGTACTTTCGCAGGAAGTCTAATTACCGTTCATTAAATCCCTAAAACATTTTCATTTTTGTAAAAAACAGTTGTGCAACTATTGTGGGCAGCCCCTACAGGCATACCCCAAAAATCAAGAGCTTTGAACCCTTGTGCATGGAGTGTATGGTGGGCAGGCAAGTATTTTTCACGCTCTGAATTGTCTAATATCAATACACCTTGCATAGATAGGCAAGCTATAGAAGCCGCAACACACGCATTGCGTTCACGCCCGTCGACAATAATAAGGTCATACAAAGTATTTGCCTTGCCTACCTCTTGTATGTAGGCAACTTTATCATATAATAAACTCCTAAAAACTATTTTTGCATTAGATGGCAGTTGGGAGGCAAGTTTTTGAACCCATAGTTCATCATGTTCAACGGCACAGACTGTTTGCACCTTGCCTGCGAACCAAATAGTAGAATTGCCTGAGCCATATTCAAACAAAGTCATAGAAGGCTTTAAACGAGGCGCTAAAAATTTGATGAACGCATAATTAAACCAAGGTAAAGGCTTACCTTGCGCATCTATAGAGGCTTGCGCATGAAAACTACGAAACCAGCCATCTTCTGTAAGTCCACTCTTGAGCCATAATTGTACACTGCCTGCTATACGCAATAAGCGCAATAGATACCAAATTCCTTTTTTCATGTTTTTTGTAAGGCTTATTTGGCTATTTCATTTTGCCTCTTTTGATAAGGTATGCAGATAGAATTTCGTCAAAACCTTTTTTAATATCCGTTTCAATTAAGTCAATTTTGTATTGTCCACAGCGAAGTTTAAGGTCTTTGTAAAACGCTTCTTGGTGCGCTTTAAAAGCTTCGCGGACTTGTGCGGGTTGCAACTTGATTTTATCACCTGTTTCAAGGTCTATAAATTCGGTAGGGCGTTCCTCAAAATCAAACTCATATTCTGTTTGGCGATCGGTTACATGAAATAGCAGTACTTCGTGCTGATTGTGCTTTAAGTGTTGCAAGGCGGCAAATAACTGCTCGGTTTCGTTGGTTCGTTCAAACATATCGCTAAAAATAACTACGAGTGAGCGGCGCGGAATCTTGTCTGCTATTTGGTGCAATGTATTGGCTATAGCGGTGGTTTTGGGTTCGGGCTTCTCTTTACTTTCCCACAGTGCTTGCAAAGCAATAAAGATTTTGTTTAGGTGTGAGGGCGTGGATTTAGTAGGCGTATGCAACTGAATTTCATCAGAGAACGTACACAAACTGACAGCATCTTTTTGCTTTTGGAGCATATACGCGATAGCTGCCGAAGCCAATAGTCCAAACGAGATTTTGCCTCTATCTTGAGCGGGGTAATACATAGAGGGCGAGATATCGACTAACAACTGACACCTCAAATTGGTTTCCTCCTCGTACCGTTTGGTATAGAGTCGGTCGGTTTTGGCAAACACTTTCCAGTCAATATGGCGCGTGCTTTCACCCGTATTATAAAGGCGGTGCTCGGCAAACTCCACCGAGAAGCCATGAAATGGCGAGCGATGCAAGCCTGTAATAAAGCCTTCTACTAATTGTTTTGCGAGGAATTCTATATGCCCAAACTCG
>JAYTNK010000245.1:0-9655 GCA_043748375.1 Cytophagales bacterium | reverse complement strand
CGGAGTGAAAGAAGGCTTTTATTTAATTTTACATTCTACTCACTTTGCAAATACATAAGAGCCGAGCCATCAGCATTTTGTTTATCTGCTATGTACAGCCTAAAATTTGCATCTTTCTTGGCTTTTAAAGTCCCTGAGCCTTTGCCCACTTTAGGCGCACTTTGATAGTTGCATTTGCCATTCTCACAACTATACCAATAGGTTTGCACATATAATGAGTACGTGTAAGAGCCTGTGGCAGGCAAGGGTATATTTACTTGTTCGTTTGGATTTGACCTATAGTCCAACTTGAATTGATAGGTTTGATTATTGATAGTAACCCAAACTGCCTCATACCATTGCCCTGCTGTTGCCTCTGCCTGAAGCTCATCTTTTACAATAATGTTGATGCTTGACTTAGGGGGCGTAACGGGGTTAGGCGGTGTAACAATGGCTTTAGTAGGGTACAACTGATTGATAGCTTTTATATCGCCTTCGCTCAACGACTCTCTCTGCCCAATTTTGAAACCACTGATTTTAACTTTGATGGTTTCTTTTCCATTGGCACTGAATCCATAGCTATGGTAATGCATAATAGAGCCGTAATCATAAGTCCCTATATCGGTAGCAAGTTGCGGGTCTTTTTGAAAATTACTTTTTTTATTCTCCTCTATATTTTCCCAAACTATATCGATATAGTTATCTCGGTCGTTCCGCGATTGCTCATGAAAAAAGCCTAATGTATGGCATATCTCATGAACAATAGAGCCTACGCTACAATTCTCGCCTATGTTGATATATTGCGCGCCACCCACTTTGCCAATGTTTGCGTGACAACTCTTCGGATATTTCATGGTAAATATGGCGTAGTCTTGTTCATTGGTACGTGGAATTATCTTTATATTCGTTTTGTTTTTAATATGTTCAATAGCTTTCATAATATCGGGCGTTCGCTGATGCCCGCTTTCTATTATATATGGCAAAACACCTTCTTTCCAACGAGATTCATTGCGATTGATAACTACCGCTCTTTGCGCGATAGGGTCATCAGGCAAGTTCAAAGCATCAGGATTGATGAGTATATCTCCCTCGAGTAGATAGCCTCCGTCGAGTTCTTCACAGGAATAAGTAGCCACCTCTTTGTGGAAAGGTAACTTAACGGTAATCTCTTTCTTAGTTTGTCCAAAAACAGTGCAAACTAAAAAGATAAAGCAAAGCAATAATGTAGTTTTTCTCATGATTTTCAAATGATTTATTTTTCCGTACACATAATGGCAAAACCGCGCTAAAGTCAAAAAGAATGACTTTAGCGCGGTTATTTTATTTAGCCTAATAAGGAGGAAGTCAACCTATTCGCAAGGATTGCCATAGCCCAAACGGTCGTCATTATAAACACCAAACGTTAGGCCTCTATTGGCACCTACACCGATTGAGAGTGTGTGCAAGTCTTTCACGTTTACTGTAATGAATGGTTTTGATGTTTGCATATTGCCATTAATGTCTTTCCAGCTAAAAAGAAGGGGAGTACCGTCCATTTTAGTTATTTGAACATCATACGTATCATAGCTGTCGTCGCCTGTTTTTATCCAAAAGTGTTTGCCACTTTCAATCATGTTTTCAGGTAGCAAATCAGCTGAGAATGCGTTGCCAGAGCCTGTTGCTCTAATTTTCAGCTCATTGAAAGATTGACCACTTTTGTTGTCAACAAAAAAGCAATAGTATTGCGCACTAACGTTGCCAATAGATAAAAACAGCAATATGATAGTTGCTACAGTGAAGAACTTAGTTTTCATAAAGTTAAAAGGGGGGTTAGTTGTTAGAGTATTTTATGTATATCAATGGATACGTTGCAAGTATAAAAAAAGTTTTTGAAAATACAAAAAAAAAAGGGATTTTTTTTACATTTTTTTGGTTGTATGACATTTTTTGTGAAATCAGGTAGAAATAGCAAGCGACCTCCATCTAAGGCTTTCAAAGTTTGACATACCAGAGTGCTTCATCTAATGCTTCTAAATAGCTTTTTCGAGATAATAGAGTCCAGTGTTTTAGGGTTAGTATTTAAAATACAAATATTAGTTTTTTTGTATCTGTACCAAACAACTTCGTATTCATTTTAACCAATACCTTAACGTTTATTAAACGTGAGTTTCAAAATCCAACATGTAGCCGTCTTTCATTTCCAATGTCCTATCGCTCATTTGGGCGAGGGCTTGGTTATGCGTAACAATTACAAAAGTTTGGTTCATTTCCTCGCGTAAACGAAAAAATAAGGTATGCAATTCCTGTGCGTTATTCGAATCGAGATTGCCACTTGGTTCGTCAGCAAATATAATTTTAGGCTGATTTACGAGCGCGCGTGCTATGGCTGTGCGTTGCTGTTCGCCTCCCGAGAGTTGGGAAGGCAAGTGTTTGAGGCGGTCTTTCAGTCCTAAATAATCTAACAATTCTTTGGCTCGTTTTTGAGCTTGGCTTTCGGGTATTTTGCCAAGATAGGCAGGCATACACACGTTTTCTAAAGCTGTAAATTCGGGCAATAAATTGTGAAATTGGAATACGAAACCTATTTGTTGATTACGAAATTGGGCTAAGGCATTCGTATTGAGTTTGAGTATATTTGTGTCGCCTATAGTGAGCGTGCCACTGTCTGGGCTATCTAATGTACCCAATATATGCAAGAGCGTACTTTTGCCTGCCCCCGATGCACCCACGATAGCAACAATCTCGCCTGCCTGTATTTCGAGGCTTACGCCTTTTAATACGTCTAATTTTTGGTATGATTTGGTTATTTGAGTAGCTTTTAGCATTTTTTATGTGGGGGTTATAGATGTATTAAACCCCTTTTAGTTCTTGGATAATACGGTCTTTCTCTTGTATTTTTTCTTGTAGTTCGGTTTGAACGCGTTGAATGCGATTGGTTGCTTTTGACTCTACTTCGCGTATTCGATTGACTACATCTCGTTTACTCATTTGGAGTTCTTTGAGTTGTTCATGAATTTGGCGTTCTTGTTCTTTTTGTTTGGTTATTTCGTAGCCAATAGAGGATATTTTGGTTATTTTGCCATCTTTTCCAAAGAGTGGATAAATCACTTCATACATCCAGAATTTCTGTCCTGTTTTATTATAGCGAATGAATTCGCCTGCAATGATATTTCCTGACATAATTGTCTGCCAATCAGCCAGCACTTTATTATCGGTAGAACGCGCACCCAATAGAATACTAAAATGGTTTTTGACAAGCTCTGTGGGGTGATAACCTGAAACTTGGAGCAGGTTTTGGTTTACCCGTACAAAATTTCCATGTATATCAAAATCCATCATCATAAATACCTCGTCTAAGGCTTGCAGTTGCCGTTCTATTTCGTAGGTATTTCGTGCCATAAGCTCTTGCGCGCTTGTAACCTCTTCTAAACTTTGGCGAGTTTCTTCTTCTTGCTCGGTAAGTCGAATAGACATGGCTTGGGATTCTTCGAGGAGTCGGTTTGTTTCGGTATCTATTTGGATACGAATAATAGTAGCGGCAATACTTTCGCCTATTTGTTTAATAAAGTTGATTTGGTGTGGTGCGAAAGGTTGTAATCCTGCAAACTCTAATACACCTACGACTTCGTTATCGGTTATGAGTGGGGCAAGGAATATACTTCTGGGTTGTATGCCGCCCAAGCCTGAGCTAATTTCGGCATAATCAGGTGGAATATCTGTAATGTGTACGGTATCTTTTTCGCGCCATACACGTCCAACTAATCCTTCGCCCATTTCTATTTCTTTGATGATATATTTTTGGCGTGAGAAGGCATAAGCCGCCTTCATTTGCATCATTTTTTTGTTTGGTGTGAGGGCAAACAGGCCGCCTTGCGTTACATCTAAGTACTTTACAACGTGTGAGATTAAGATTTCATAGAAATTTTCATCTCGGTTGTTTCGGCGCAAAATCTCACCAATTTGTGCAAAGCCTTCGTTAAACCAGTTACGTTCATTGGTTTCTGATACGATACGCTTCAAACTAAGGCGCATTTGTGTAACCTCATTGCCTATTTCGCCTTTGCCTCCAAAGGGGCGGATTTCCGTATCGAATTTACCTGCGCCTACTTCTATGGATAGGTTTTTCAAACGAGAAAACACGCTTGTTAAGTTATTGAGGGTTTGCGATATAGTTGTTAATTCGAATAGTCGGGATTTGAAAACGGGAGGCAAGTTCCCTTTTGTATATTCGGTTAGTTGGTTATTGATGCGTTCAACCGTTTTAAAATGGATAATCAATATCCACATAACCCATATCATGCCAGTAAGGACGATGGCAATAATAAAAAGGAAGATGGTATAAAAAATCTGCTCTCTCATGTTATTGAGGGCATTGCTTCCGTTTCGAAACGCAACCATTTTGTCCAAAAGCAAATTATTAATCGCCTTTTGGGTTTTTCCTAATTGGAGTTCAAATTGTTTATCTATTTTGTCTAAACGCTCAGGTGTTTCGAGGCTTTGTTTCCAAATGTTTTCTAGCACCATAACCTCTTCGCGTATATTATTCACTTTGTTTCTTAAGTTTTCATCTTCAAACTTATAGATAAGTACTTTAAGAGAGTCTTGGTAGGCAAAAACCCTTTCTTTCCATGTGCTTTGCGTACGCAGCAAGGCATATTCTCGCTTAAACAGCCAATATTGACTTGTGCTGTACGCCATTTTATTGAGTTCATTGGATAGTTGAAGCGTGTAAACTTGAGCCTCGCGTGTGCGCAAGAGTCCTTTGTTGGTAATTTCGCGTAGTTGCACAATTTCCCAAGAAAGGAAGCCTAAGCCTGTTGCCCCTAACAGCCCTAAGAAAGCATATAAACGCCATATTTGCCCAATGGTTGAATGGCGGCGAAAAGTAAATAGTTGCATAAGGGATATCTACAATTTTTGATAACAAAATAATGATAATGCGTATTTGATTATTTGCGAATTTTTTTTGGAGTTGCATCTGCTATACAAAAAGGAAACGCACGATTATTTTATTTACTTCTTGCCTACTTTAAGAAAGGGTTGTTTCTTTTTTCGTGTCCGATAGTAGTGGGTACACCGTGTCCTGAATACACTATAATATCATCGGGTAGGGTAAAAAGTTTGTTTCTGATACTGTTTATTAAGTCTTGATGGTTGCAATGCGGGAAATCGGTGCGTCCTATACTTTCTCTAAATAATACATCGCCACTGATAAGCCATTTTTCTGCTCTATTCAATAAGCCAATATGCCCTGGCGCGTGTCCTGGTAGGTATAATACTTCTAAGGTACTGTCGCCTATTTGTATCAGCTCGCCTTCAGTTATATAATGGTCAGCATTTGTAGGGGTAAAGCGTTCTACGCCATACATTTGGGCTACCATTTCGGTGTTTTCTAATATTACTTCTTCGTTGATGTGGCAATACATCTTTACTTTATAAGTATCCTTTACAAATTGATTGCCAAAAACGTGGTCGAGATGACAATGTGTGTTTATTATTTTGGTTAGGCGCAAATGATGGCTTTCTATGAAAGCGGTGAGGGTTTGTTCTTCGGCTACAGTGATGCAACCTGGATCAATAATAATTGTCTCGCCTGCCTCTGTAGCGATTAAATAAGTGTTTTCGCGAAAGTCACTGAAAACAAAGCTATGGATTTTGAGCATATTAAAAGTATTGGAAGGAGTGTTTGCAATATTAGTTCAAAAAAATGATATGGACAAATTAAGGTTGCTTATTTTCAATCTAGGACTTTCGCTTTCCCCCATTTCATGGGGGGCTATTCAAGATTGAACCTCTAAAGAGGTTCAACAAAAGGCAAGAAACCTCTTTAGGGGTTGAATTTACGAATAGCCCCCCATGAAATGGAGGGAGATTTGGGCAAAAAATCTACAAGATGGGCATTTGGAGAGAGAGGGAGAAAGGTTAAAAAGGCAATAAGCGAAAGTCCTAGTAATCGTTATTTATAACCTTCGGCTTGTAGCTTGAAAAGCTCGGCGTACAAGCCTTGCAAGGCAATGAGTTCGGTATGAGAGCCAATTTCTTGCATTTCTCCTTTTTTCAGCACTAAAATTCTATCCGCCATGCGTACTGTAGAAAATCGGTGAGAAATAATGACAGAGGTTTTACCTTGGGTTAATTCAGCAAAGCGTTGAAAAACCTCGTACTCGGCGCGTGCATCAAGGGCAGCAGTTGGCTCATCAAGAATAAGCAGTTGGGCATCACGCATATAGGCACGCGCAAGGGCGATTTTTTGCCACTCGCCTCCCGATAGCTCTTGCCCGCCTTTGAACCACTTGCCCAGCATTTGCTCATATTGTTGTGGTAGTTTTTCAATCACACTATCTGCCAAACTGCGCTGTGCGGCTTGCGTAACTTGAGGGTGATTATCTTTTTCGGTTATCATCCCCGTTGCAATATTGAGCGAGGCAGACATTTGGAAGTGGATAAAGTCTTGAAAAATAATACCAATAGCGCGTTGATAAGTGGCTAAATCATATAACTGAATGTCTTGCCCGTCAAGCAATATACGCCCTTCATCAGGTTCATATAGGCGAGCTATGAGTTTAGTGATGGTTGTCTTGCCTGCCCCGTTCTCGCCTACCAAAGCCAGCTTCTCGCCTGCCTGCAAATGAAAACTTAGGTTGCGTACTGACCAAACAGTGGAATTGGGATACTTAAAACCTACGCCTTCAAACGTAAAACCTTTGGCTATAGGGGCAGGCAAGGGTAGGGGAGAGGCAGGCGAGTGAATTTTGGGACGCATGGCTAAAAAGTCAAACAAGTCTTGTAGATAGACAGCGTTTTGCACAATACTCGAAAACCGCGACAAGATGCCTTGCAATAAGTCTTGCATACGGTTGAACGAGCCTGCTAAAAAGGTTAAATCGCCTACAGAGAGTTTGCCTTGTGAGGTCTGCCATACAATATAAATGTAGGCGACATAATAGCCCAAGCTGCCCAATACGCTGAACATCAAACTCCATATCATACGCCGAACCGACAAGTTGCGGTTAGCGATATAATACTTGCCTGCCAACAAAGAGAAGCGGTCTGACAAGAAGTTTGACAGCCCAAATATTTTTATTTCTTTGGCGGTTTGGTCGCTTGCGCCAATGTAGCGTAGATAATCTAATTCGCGCCGTTCGGGTGTCCAGCTTTTAGAGAGTGAATAAGAGGAGGCATTGAAGTAGGTTTCATTAAAAAAGGTAGGCAAGACGGCAATAATCAATATCAATAATAGCCACGCATTGAAAAAAACCAAGCTAATGCCCAAAATAGCCAACGTAATGATGTCTTGTGCTTGCGAAAACACTTGCGATATGAGGGTTACACGCCCAACGGTTTGTTGGCGTGCACGAGCAAGTTTATCATAAAATGTAGCATCTTCAAACATCGCCAAGTCTAACGTGGCAGCATGACGCATGAGTTGTACAGAGTTGGCATTGGAGAACAAATCGCCCAATAAAGACTCTATGAGGCTTATCAAACGGCTTAGGATTTCAGAAAAGAGGGCTAATCCAAATTCAACGGCTACTAACATCCAGACTATTTGCCAGCTTTGGGTAGGCGAGGCGAGCAATCGTATTACTTCATCTATAATGAGCTTGCCTACATACAACGTAGCCAACGGCAAACCTGTGCGCAATAAACGCAAGAGCATGACGGTGAGCGTAAAGCCATAATGCGTATGCCATACAAGCCAAAAAAGTTTAGGGAGGTTGCGTAAAGCCGATATATTTTCGCGTAACGTAGCTTTTTTTTCGCCATCTGGGGCGTGTTTGGGTATTTTGGGGGCGTTTCCGCCCAATTTGCGTGAAAATAACATAGCTTCAAAACCTATAAATAGGCTATAAAGTTCCAAATATAAGACTTCTTACTTTATGTATAGTTATAGCGTTTTCATTGTGCAAAGTTATTTTATTTTAATACTTTAATTTTAATAAATAATATAATGGTAAATTATAAAATTTATATAATATTTTATACAATTAGCTTAATACTTTATAAATATGAAGAAGTACGTTATAAATATGGCTTAGTCTATTATATATTAAGGCATATTTTTTAGGTACTGAAGCATATTTGGTTGGTACTAAGGCATATTTGTTTGGTATTAAGGCATATTTGTTTGGTACTAAGCTATATTTAATTGGTACTAAGGCATATTTGGTTTGTACTAAGGCATATTTAATTGGTACTAAGGTATATTTGGTTTGTACTAAGGCATATTTACTACAAAATACATATAGTCTTTGCGGGATAAACAAAACTTGCCTACCCTGCCTAAAAGTGGCGTATGGGTAGGCAAGTTGTAAATTAATATAGTATGTATAGGCGGGCAGGCAAGCTACAAATTACGTTCTTACTCGTCTTTTAGGGCTACTACAGGGTTTACGTTGGCGGCTTTTAGCGCGGGTATTAGCCCTGCCAATGCGCCCACTACTACCAATAATAGCAAGGCGGTAATCGCTACGGTAGTATTCACTTCTGGATTGGCGAAAAAGCCGCCTTCATCTGCACCTGTAGCTTTGAGCAGTTGATTGACTCCTTCTATCAATCCTACGCCTACCATAAGCCCCATGTAGCCTGCAAACAACGTTATGACAACAGCTTCTTGGATAATTAAACTTACGATAGAGCCTGGAGTTGCCCCTAACGCCTTTCTTACACCAATTTCTTTAGTACGTTCTTTGACTGTGATAAGCATAATATTACTCACCCCAATAATCCCTGCAAGGATAGAGCCTATGCTCACAAACCAACTAATCATGGCAATGCCATCAAATAGGTTTTGGGCTTTTTCAAATTCTTCTTCTACATTGGCAGAGCCAAATGCCTTGAGGTCGTCAGGAGAAACGGAATGTCTTCGAGCTAAAATTTCTTTTGCTTTGCGCTCTATAACTTCAGCGCGAACACCTTTTTTGGCTATCATGCCGAACCAAAACACATCGCGTCCTTGGTTATAGGTAGACTGCATGGTGCTGTGTGGCATATAAATCGTTTTGCCTTTTTCAGCAACATCTTGTGGCGAGCCTGTGGCTCTAAAAATGCCTACAATTTTAAAATACACACCTTTAATTTTGATATAATCGCCCAATGCTTTCTCATCAGTTTTGAATAAATCTTTCTCTACCGTTTCGCCTATTACGACTACTTTGCGTCTTTCTTCTATGTCTTTGGTGTTTACAAATCTCCCTGCGAGTATATGGAATGGCTCAATCTTTTGCAATTCAGGAAAGTCGCCAAACACGTTATAAGAGGCGTTTTTACTTTTGCGTTCTACGCTAAAGCCTGAGCCTAAGTTATTGCGTGGGGCAAGGGCTTCTAATTCAGGGATTTCATTTCTTAAGGCAACGGCATCTTCGTTTTTGAAGCGGATAAAGCGTCCTACTTTCAAGCCTTTGTAGGCTATAGATGTTTTTTGTGACCACATGAATACGGCATTGGGAGCTACATCAAGCGTAGATTTTACGCCATTCTCGAAGCCTTTGCTTGCGCCCAGCATTACCACAAGCATAAAAATCCCCCAAAACACACCAAAGCAGGTAAGGAATGTACGTAATTTATGTTTTTTTAAGGAGGCATATATTTCGCTCCATTTATCTAAGTCGAACATGGTGAAGTAGTGAGGTGGTGAGGTGGTGAGGTGGTGAAGTAGTGAAGTGAAAATTATTAACTGATAACTGTTCCCTGAACT
>JAYTNK010000244.1:0-5599 GCA_043748375.1 Cytophagales bacterium | reverse complement strand
CCAACTTGCCTGCCAAAAATACGCAGATAGAAGGCAAGTTTCCATGTTTTTGCCTTTTCATTTGCCACCTAAAAAGTGAAAAAGATGGGTTTATTTAATTTTTCTTGAGTTATCAAAAATACAATTTAGTACAATAATTTACGTAATAATTTAATTTTTCATTCATTACTATGAGTTTTATTGAACGCATTATTGCCCGCCAAATACTTGATTCGCGCGGCAACCCTACTGTAGAAGTAGATGTTATTGCAGAAGGCGGCTTCATTGGACGTGCCGCTGTACCATCAGGAGCTTCTACGGGCAAGCACGAAGCTGTAGAGCTTCGCGATAACGACAAGACACAATACCTTGGCAAAGGAGTATTGCAAGCGGTGAAAAATATCAAGGAAATTATCACGCCTGAAATACTCGGCTACTCAATATTTGACCAAAACTTGTTGGACAAAGTTATGATTGAACTTGATGGCACACCTAACAAAAGCAAATTGGGCGCGAATGCTATCTTGGGTGTATCGCTCGCTATAGCTAAAGCGGCAGCACAAGCCTCTGGGCAATCCTTATACCGCTATATTGGAGGTGTCAATGCCAATACCTTGCCTGTGCCGATGATGAATATCTTGAATGGAGGCTCTCATGCCGATAATGGCATCGACTTTCAGGAATTTATGATTATGCCTGTTGGTGCGGCTTCTTTTTCGGAAGCATTGCGTATGGGTGTAGAAATTTTCCATCACCTCAAAGGCGTACTCAAAAGCAAAGGCTTGGCAACCAACGTAGGCGATGAAGGCGGTTTTGCTCCTAACTTCAAATCAAATGTGGAAGCGATTGAGGCTGTATTGTTGGCGATTGAAAAAGCAGGCTTCAGGGCAGGCGAGGACGTATTCATCGCCCTTGATGCCGCAAGCTCTGAATTTTACAATGAAGAAGAAAAAGTCTATCATTTCAAAAAATCGACAGGTGATAAACTTACTTCCCCACAAATGGCAGACTACTGGAAAGAATGGGCTACTAAATATCCTATCATTTCTATAGAAGATGGTATGCAAGAAGATGACTGGGCGGGTTGGAAACAACTTACTGATGCCATAGGCGACCGCGTGCAAATAGTAGGCGATGATTTATTCGTAACCAATGTTACACGCCTACAAGAAGGCATCAATCAAAGTATTGCTAATGCTATTCTTGTTAAAGTGAACCAAATCGGCTCGCTAACAGAAACTATCAACACCGTAAATCTTGCTACACGTAATAAATACAAAAGTGTTATGTCGCACCGCTCAGGCGAAACTGAAGACAGCACGATTGCTGACCTTGCAGTAGCCTTGAATACAGGACAAATCAAAACTGGCTCGGCTTCTCGCTCCGACCGTATGGCAAAATACAACCAACTTCTTCGCATTGAGGAAGAATTGGGCGAAATGGCATACTTTCCAGGCAAGAAATTTTAAGAACGTTACCCAAATAGTCCCACCATACAAATTTGTACGGTGGGACTATTAATTTATAAAACACTAAAATGCTATTATATATGCACACTATTGATGCCAATGGCTTCCATAATAATTTTGAAGAATCGCTTTCGCAACAAGTCTATTTTTCCAATCTTTTAAATTATTAACGGCATATTAACGGCTATGATGCAACTTTTACATGGCGAATAAGGTTTAAACAGGGTAAACAAATCAAGAACATATATGAAATTGCTACTCATTATTATGGCTTTTAGCCTCACGACAACCGTTTTTGCACAAAGCACGCATATAAACGTATTCTCAGACAAAGGAGAGCGTTTTTGGGTCATTATCAATGGCATCAAACAAAACACAAAAGCCAGCCAACACGTTAAAATTACGAGCCTCACGGGTACATTTTGGAAAATGCGCGTAGTTTTTGAAAACCAAAATATTCCTGAAGTAAGCCAAAATATAGGCACAATGGAAGCTGATCAGGAGCTTACCTACCAAATAAAACAAAACCGCAAAGGCGCGTATGTTGCACGCATTTTTAGCGCAACGCCTATCAGCGGTAGCACAAGCAAAGCCGAAACGACTATCAGTTACCGCCCCAATGAGCAAATTGAGAACACTACAATTCTTGATAACGCACCAAATACTAACAATTTGAATGGTTTTTCGCTCAAGGCAGATGAAAAAGGTATTGATTTTAATGTGAACATAGACACCACGCGCCCCGTTATCGAACCACAAAATAACACGCGCAATTGTTCGCAACCTATGTTATCTTCCGACTTCTACAATGCAAAAAAGGCAGTAGATGGCGAATCTTTTGACGAAAATAAAATGCAAGTTAGTCAACAATTCACCAAAAATAACTGTGTTTCAGTTGCTCAAATCAAAGAAATTATGGAGCTATTTTCATTCGAAGAAAACAAATTGGAATACGCCAAATATGCCTACGATTTTTGTGCAGACAAAGGAAATTACTACCAATTAAACAGTGTTTTCAATTTTAGTAGCACAAAAGATGCTCTAAATGAGTTTTTGAAAAAGAAATAATTTTTTAAAATAACACACCCACCCAATAACCTACTTCGCCTTGCAAGCCACGTCTTACACCAAAGCCTACTATTTCGGGTGGCTTGCCTGTGAGTGTGGTATTAGGGGCATAAAGTAGGTTTTTGGCTTTAATCATAGGCCCCATCATGAATCGCTTGCCAATTTTGGCGCGTAGTGATAGATGCCATTCTATCCAAAGGCAAAATAGTCCTTGCTTTTTATCTTGTAATACTATATTACCCCAAACAGGACTAATTACAGTGCTTTTATTCGCGTAACTAAACGAGCTACCTGCAAGCCTTGCACCCATCTGCCATGAGCCGTTCACGCGTCTTTCGGGTTGGCGTTCCCAAAAACCTAACTCCATACCAGCCCTAAAGTACATACCTTGAACGCTATAATCGTTTTCGGTACGAGTACGTTTTGCATAGCCCAGCTCGCCTACAAACGCATAGCCTTTTTTTTGCCACCACTCTACAGTTGCTTCAAATGACTGAAATTTATTAGAGAAAAGCTGTTGGGCAGGCAAGTATATATTGGTAAATATGCGGATACTTGTAGGCGCGAAAGGCTTTTTCGGCAACAAGGTATCTTTTTTATTTTGCCCAAGTACTTGCGTGAGCGCGAGCAATGCGTACAAAATTAGCCATGCCAAATACTTGTAAGCGTTTAAAATGTTATGGTTTAAAGTAAAATACCACATGAGGTTTAGAAATATCATTATCAATAATAGTCTTGCCTACGGCTACCGAGTCAAAATCATGCGCGCCTGCGCCAAGCGCGTCATATTCAATAGTAATACCACAATCGGGATTAATAATTTTAGGTTTGCGCGTATAAGATAGCGTAAATTTATAAAGTTTATCTATATTATTTTTCCTGTACTTCATTTTAAATGTTACAAAATCAGAGGCAGGCGAGAGCGGAAACACGAACGAAGCGGAGGCAAGGGCTGTGTCAGGCAAAAGATTTGCTACGGCACCTAGACCTTCTATGTTTATAAACTTCACAGAGTCGCCAAACTGTTTTTTGTTAAGAAAGTTCAGAAATCCAACTCTTACATAGGTATCTGCAGGCGGGATGCAAGGCTCTTGGCATTGCAGGCAAGTTACAGATAGTATAAACAAGCATACGATTGTACTAAAGTGTCGCATAAGAATATAAAAAGTGAGTACTTGTTAAAACAAAAAACCTTGTGAACATCAAAGGCTCACAAGGTTTCCAAACCATATAACCATGAAAAACCTAATTACTAATTTTGTTTTCCACAAAAACGTTGCAAAGTTAGGCAATTTTTTTGTGAAACCCTCATAATCTTAAAATATAAGCTCATTGGGCGATAACAATAATAAGGTATGTCATTTACAAGCTAAGGTAACTGTTTTTTTCGCCTTATGCAAATTTTTATAAATATTTTATTGATTTACACAACATTATTTAAGTAAGCGTGTAACCAATGCTTTCAAATTGGTGCTTGCCTGCCAACCTAAACGGTTGATAGTCTGTGGATTGGAAACCAAAGTAGGATATTCGGATTTGAAATTATTTAGAAATTCTACATGGTTTTCTAAGTTCAAGTTTGTTTGTGCAAAACATTCGACTAAAAAGTCCATGATACTGTGCGTGATGCCTGTGCCTATTGTTGCCTCAAATACGTGGTCTTGGTTCACTAAAGTAAAAATACCTTCCACAATATCTTGAGCAAAAGCCCATTCCTTTTGTACTGTAGCATCGCCAATAGTAATTTTTTCTGGCTTGCCTGCCAAAATAGCCTTAATTTTGTCCGTAATCATTTTGCTGATGTGTGTAGCATGGCGATACGGGCTTTCATGATGAAATAAATAGGCTACATAAGTTTTAATCCCTAATTTACGAAAATAACGCGCCGCATAAATGGACTGAATACGCGCTATGGCGTAAGCATTGGAGGCTTCAAATTCGGTATTTTCGCTGATAGGCTCGCCTACATTTTTGAATTGTACGCCACTGCCCGTTATCAATACGCGGCTATCAGGTGAATACTGCTTAACACTTTCTAAAATATTGAGTGTGCCTGTGGAAATGGTTTCGTGATTCTCAAATAGGGCTTCATGACGTGTGGTAGAGTTAGCCGCCAAATGAAAAATATAGTCAGGCTTCATTTTCACCATACATTCCACAAAAAAACTATCGCCTACACTACCTTTGTATTCAAATCCATCTGAACGCGCTACAGTAATGGGTTCGATATTTTGTGCTTGGCAGAGGCGCGTCATATAAATACCATCTTGACCGCTTGCGCCAAATATGAGGGCTTTTTTCATGTATTTTTTAGGAACTTAATATAAGGTTCTACGTTTTCAGCAAAGCTGAATTTTTCTGCTATTGTTAAGGCATTTTGGACATAAAAATCATAATTACTTTCAATAGTATCTATGGCTTTTTTGATGTTTTCGGCAGTAGGTTTTTCTAATAAAATACCTGCTTGGTATTCCTTGATATAGGACAAACCCGCTATATCTGAACCAATCACGGGTACACCCGCTGCTAAATATTTGAAGAGCTTGCCTGAAGGGGCTGTCCAATAATTAAAATTATCAAATTCTTTGTAACGGGTATCGTAAAAACATAACCCTATATGAAAATTTTTGATAAAGTTTAACATATCTTTTTCATTTGTATAGGTGCTATCCAAGATAATATTGCCCTCATAATGGGCATCACTATATTGGGTATAAATTTGATTGCGAATTTCTTCATACACCGTTCCTTTAAAATATATTTTATAGTCTTTAAATTTTTCTATAAAATTTAAGGCTATAGGTGCGCCAAAACCTCTCGAAGCCGTACCACAAAAAAGCAAAGTGTTTTTTGCATCTCGCTTGGGCAGTTGTATAGGTATGAACGTAGGCGCATTTTGCACGAAAAAAGTAGGGTGTTTTACCTCTTTAAATACATAATCGTAACGGTCTTGTCTTTGTATAAAAACAGATTTTAAATTATCTTTATCACATCTTTCTTCATAAGGAGAGTGAGCAAGCTCCAAAGAAAGAAAATGAATATTTGGAAATTTGTGCTGTTGTGCTATCCATAATGCTTCAAAA
>JAYTNK010000243.1:0-3273 GCA_043748375.1 Cytophagales bacterium | reverse complement strand
AAAACCTATCCACGCATTGTAGGCGAAACGGGAGGCAAGGACTTCGTATTAGCACACGAATCTGCTGATGTAAAAGCCTTAGTAGCAGGACTTATTCGTGGCTCGTTTGAGTTTCAAGGGCAGAAATGCTCTGCAGCATCGCGCGCCTATATTCCTGCTAATCTTTGGGAGGAAGTGAAAATGTTGCTCACGCAAGAAATGGCTACCATCACTACAGGCTCACCCGAAGATGTTACCAATTTTGTGAACGCGGTTATAGATGAACGCTCTTTTGATAAAATTGTAGGCTATATTGAAGACGCACGCCAAACACAAGGCGTAGAAGTGCTATGCGGAGGCAAATATGATAAATCTGTGGGCTACTTTATAGAACCTACTATATTGGTAACTGAAAACCCTACTTCGCGTACAATGGTAGAAGAGATTTTTGGACCTGTATTAACTATTTATGTTTATCAATCCGAGAATTTTGAAGAAATACTTACACTTGTCGACCAAACCTCTCCTTATGCACTTACAGGAGGGATATTCTCGCAAGACCGTTATGCTACCGAATTGGCAGTGAATAAACTTGTGAACGCTGCAGGAAATTTTTATATCAATGATAAACCCACAGGCGCAGTAGTAGGGCAACAGCCATTTGGCGGAGCGAGAGCTTCGGGTACAAATGATAAAGCTGGTTCTATGCTAAACCTTTTGCGCTGGGTTTCGCCACGCACTATCAAAGAAACATTCGTATCAGCTACAAATTACCGCTATCCTTTTTTAGAAGAGTAATCAAGCCAAAAATAGTTGTTAAATAACCTCATAAACTGAGTATCTTGCCTGTGTTTCTGAATGCAGGCAAGATAATATACACATACGAAATTGGTTTTGGGATATGACTTTTCGCTTACCCCACGTTTCATGTGGGGTTATTCATAGTTCAACCCCATTCGGGGTTGTCTAAATCTCCCAAAACCACTTTCCGATGTGTGTATATCACTAAATTATGAAAAATACTTATTCAATTTGTTTTGACTAATTCCCAAAGACTATTTATTGTATCTACGTTTGCATCGAAGGTAGGCAAGTGTTTTGTATAAAGTTGGGAGGCAAGTCCACATTTTCGCGCACCTTGATAATCGGTTATAAAATTATCGCCAATATGTAAGATGTCGCTACTTTTCAAGCCTGTTTCGTGTAATAAAGGAGCAAAAATACGTTTATCTGGTTTGCTGTAGCCTATTTCGTCAGAAAAGAGCATGAGTTTCCATTGCGTCCCTATGTTGAGCGCGTCCATAGCAAGGCGTAATGTCTTGCCTGCGATAAACCCTGTGTTACTGACAAGAAAGAGCATTACCCCATCTTTGTTTAAGGGTGTTTGAAGTGTGTGGGCGTTTGGCGTGCTTAAAATAGTTAATAGTTTGCCTATTTTTTCCTCGCTTTCGTATGGCAAGTGTTGTAAAAACAAACTTGCCTGTGCATCATATAAATCTTGCACCTTGCCTGCCCCTGTAGGCAAGGGGCAGGCAAGTTTTTGAGCCAATAGGTTTATTCGTTCCGTAAAGTCGGTTTGTACGCATGTCTTTTCTGCTTTTTTGTCCAACTCCTTGTCTAAGTAATGAAGGGCAGGCGATAGCGTAAGCACATCAATATTTAAAAAATGACTGAATAAGGTTAATTGCGCGTCTTTAAAAGCGGGATTGCTGGTAATGAGTGTGTTCCAAAGGTCAAAACTAATGGCTTTTATCATGATGAATATAAAAATAAAATAGGGTTAGATATAGTTTTTTGCAAAAATGGATTATTTTTTGCAAGATTTATGTTATATTTGTAGCATATAATTAGCCTGCCCTTAAACCTTTTGATTATCAAGTACTTACTACAAGTACTTTTATTTTTGTACTCGATACTATGTTTATATCTTTTCAACAATTTAGACTTCGTGGAAGGTTATTTGCTGTGATAGTGAGCCTATTGATTTTTGCCTACATGGTACTTGCTGTGCTGCTGTATTTTGATCAACACGCACGCTTGACCAAATCTAATCAAATTGTTATGGCACAACATAACCTTGATGTACATTTGCTCCTAGATGTGTATATTACAGAGAAATATAAGCAAGTGCGCCATTCTGTGGAAATATTTGCAGACGCAATAAATAAAAAAGGTGGAATTAACGTAAAAGAGAACAAGCTAAACTTACTTGTTACCAACGAGCAGACGCACGAAGCCTCTTCCATCAATGTATCTGACTGGTATTTTGACAAGCAACGCCTATACCAAACCTACACATTTGTAGATTCTTTAGCTACTTTAAACGCGTGTCAATTAGCCATTTTCCAAAAAATACCACAAGGAATGTTGCGCATAAGTACGTCTTTAAAAACGAACTTGGGCGATAAGGCTATCAATATCTACTTGCCCAATGATTGGGAAATGGTAAAAGCCATCAATAAGGGAGAAGATTATACGGGACGCGTTTTATTAAATAAAATATGGTATATTATCGCCTATAAACCACTCAAACAGAAAGGGAGCGTGATAGGTATGGTGTCAGCTATTTTGCCTGAAAGGGATTTTAGTTATCTTGCTTCGAAACTAAAAGCCAAAAGGTATTTAGAAACAGGACACATTTATTTTTTTGAAGCAAGTGGCGCAACTATTTTACACCACGATAGCATAGCCCAAAAGATGGACTTGAGCAAAACCTCGCCCGAGTTGCTACAAATTGTCAAAAAGCAGGGCAACGGCTATTTTAGGTACTATTTTTCTTTTTTACAACAATGGCGGTGGCAATACTTTCATTATTACAAACGAGCCGACTTTTATACTGCAATTGTAATTAACGAGCGCGAGTTTTTAGATAAGCCCCTTATTGAATTACGGAATTTGCTCATTGGTTCATTTGTTGTTTTCTTTGCCATCATAGTAGTAGTAGTCTATTTGTTCAGCAATACTTTTACCCAACCTTTTGAGATTATTTCAAAATCTTTAGCGCAGTTAGCTGAAGGCAAAGCTATTGAAACCATCCGTTACAAACGTAAAGACGAGATAGGCAGTATGGCTGTTTCCCTCAATATGCTCTCGAAAAATAGCCAACACTATGCTACATTTGCCAAAGCAATCGGAGAAGAAAACTTTGAACAGCCTTTTCAACCGCTCAATAGGGAAGATATATTAGGCAACGCTTTGTTACAAATGCGCGATAACCTGAAAAAAACGACTGAGAATGAGAAAATACGCAACTGGACGGTGAGCCAAGATGCGCACTTTTCAGAAGTTATCCGC
>JAYTNK010000242.1:0-2762 GCA_043748375.1 Cytophagales bacterium | reverse complement strand
CAATGCCCAAGTCAAACAAGGGCAATGGCTACGCGAAGCCAATAGAGGCTATGAACTTAAGGATAAAACGGTGGCTATTATTGGTTGTGGTCACGTGGGAGGCGAGGTAGCAAAACGCCTTCTGCCCTTTGGTTGCAAAGTATTGGTATATGACATTCGTCCAAAAAAACACAACATGGAAGGCTTGCACGAAGTACAAATGAAAGAGGTTTTTGCACAAGCCGACATACTCACGCTGCACGTACCGCTCACAACCGAAACAAAACAATTAGTTAATAATGACTATTTATCTCAATTTGCTAAACCGATTTGGATAATCAATACTTCGCGGGGTGAAGTAGTAAATCTGGGCGCGGTAGGCAAGGCTCTACAGGCAGGCAAGGTGCTTGGTGTAGGCTTTGACGTATTGGAAAACGAGCGTATAAATGCCCTCACAACCTCACAGCAGGCAAGTTTTGACTATCTCGCTACGCACCCTTGTGCTATTTTAACGCCTCATATAGCGGGTTGGACGCACGAATCATATAGGCGAATTAATGAGGTATTGATAGATAAAATAAGGTTTTTTCTAACAAACATATAAAATTCGTATTTTACAGATTGTCAAGGCTCTTGCGCTTGACAATCTGTAAAAACAAGTAATGTATTAAAAATGCCAAATTTCATGCATTTCTTTCGCTAACTGTTCTCTATGTTGTGGATGAGCTATTTGCAATAAGGCGTGCGCTCGTTGGCGAATATTTTTGCCATATAGATACGCTACCCCATACTCTGTAACAATATAATGCACATGAGCGCGAGTTGTAACAACCCCTGCACCTTGTTTTAAGAGGCTTACAATTCGGCTTTCGCCCTTCGAAGTTACAGAAGGCAAGGCAATAATAGGCTTGCCTCCCTCTGAAAGACTCGCACCACGAATGAAGTCCATTTGTCCACCCACCCCTGAAAATATCTTTGTTCCAATAGAATCAGCGCAGACTTGCCCTGTTAAATCTACTTCTATTGCACTATTGATAGCGGTAACTTTTGGGTTTTGACGAATGACATCACCATCATTCACATAGTCAATTTCCAACATACGAATAAGTGGATTATCGTCAATGTAGGCATATAATTTGCGCGAACCCATCACAAAACCACTGACAATTTTACCTCTGTGTTTTAATTTGTGTTCATTCGTTATTACGCCCTGCTCAATCAATGGTAACAAACCATCTGAAAACATTTCGGTATGCACCCCTAATTCTTTGTGGGAGGTGAGTGCGGCTAATACGGCATCGGGTATTACACCTATTCCCATTTGGAGAGTTGCGCCATTTTCTACTAATTCAGCCACCAATTTGCCTATTTGGATTTCTATATCGGTAGGGGCAGGCAAGATATGTTCAGGCAATGGTCTATCAACGGCTACTACTTTGTCAATTTTGCTGATGTGTATAATGCCATCGCCCCAAGTGCGAGGCATTTGCGGGTTAATTTCTGCGATAACATACTGTGCATTTTTTGCCGCTGCGACAGATACATCTACTGACGTGCCAAATGAACAATAACCATGTTTATCGGGTGGCGAAACTTGTAAAAAGGCTACATCAATAGGGATTATCTTTTTATGAAATAAAATAGGCACTTCACTCAAAAAAATAGGCACATAATCAGCCCTACCTGCTTGTACGGCTTGGCGAGCATTCGCCCCTGTAAAAAGGTTATTTACTCGAAAACTATCTGCATATTTCTCTTCAAAATAGGGTAAGTTTCCTTCTACGTGTAGGTGATTGATTTGAACGTTTTTTAGTTCAGGAGCGCGTTGTACTAAGGCGGCTATAAGCGATAGGGGAGGGGCGGCTACGCTATGTATAAAAATGCTGTCATGCGATTTTACCAAACCTACTGCCTCTTCTGCTGTAACAAGTTGAACGTTATTACTCATAAAAAGTGCTTTTTATTTATTTTTTATTTTACAATAATTTTAAATTCATATTTTTTACTTATTTCACCCCTAAAAATTTCTGTAATGATGACGTTTGTTTCTCCCTCTGAAATTGCCTGAAACGTAAAAGTTTTAGTGGCTTTATCGCCTCCGCTCATGTGTTGTTTTACGGCTTCTTTGTTGGCAAACTCCAAGTCTTGTTTTTGTAATTTTACAATTTTCACGTCTGAAATTTCATAGGCAACGTTTAAACCAACCGAAGCATGAACATCGCCTTTATAGCAGAACATCGCCTCTTTTTTCACCTCTAATACTTTCGTAGAGAGTGGATTAAGTGTTTGAATGTTCTCATTTTTTTTGCTAGCTTTTTGCGTAGTGGTGCATTGCGTAGTAAGCAATAACAGCAGCAATAGCCCTATATATTGCACTTTTGTTTGATTATTTGCTTGCATATTACTTATTTTTAATGTTTTTGATTGTAATTTTTATTTTTAAGAGCAAAGGTAGCTTATAAAATTGAAAAGTAAGTGCTTTCAGCGAATGATTTTAGACACAATTCAAGGTTTTGCACCGCATATATTAAAAAACTTACTTAAATTTGCAACATTCCTTTATTATCTCTTTTCCTTTATTCCATGTTAAAAGGTTTTTTTAATGTTCCAGCACCCCAAAATGAACCTGTCATGGGTTATGGTGCGGGCTCGCCTGAGCGTAAAGCACTCCATGCGGCAGTAGCCGAAGCGCGTAGCAAAGTTTTGGATATTCCTATGTACATTGGAGGCGAAAAAGTTTATACTGACCGTAAAATACGCCTGTCGCCTCCTTACGACCATAA
>JAYTNK010000241.1:0-5335 GCA_043748375.1 Cytophagales bacterium | reverse complement strand
GTTTTTAGTATTGGCAATTTCTCCTACGTCATGTAGTTTTTCGTTAATTTTGAGTGCGTCTAAAGCGTATTTTAAAGCAACAAGATAGTTACCTTGATTAAGTTCTATTGTTCCTAAGCCGTTTAGATTGGAGGCAATGCCTTTTTTGAAGTCTATTTTTTTAGCCATTTCTAAACCTGTATTAGCATAGAAAGTAGCACTATCAGATTTGTTTTGCCGATAGGCACGCGAAATTTGATAGTATATTAAAGTACGCGTGCTATCGGGAAGTTTACCTATCATCATTCGTTTCAAGCTGTCTATAACCTTCCTATCTTGAGCCGTAAGGTCAAAGGATGTCCATAAAAAACAGCACGAGAAACAAAAAAATATCTTTTTCATCAATAAAAAACAAGAAAAGCGTGGACTAAAAAAAAATAGTGCTTTAACTTTGTGTGTGCAGGTATTATTATCATAAAATTTGATATGACATTCAAAGGTAGCGACTATTTTTCGATTTTTCAAATGACTGCCTTGTTTAATTTTTGGTTCTTCGAAAATACACGCTCTTTTCCTCAAACATATTTTGTGGTATGTGATATTTCTCGATTGACAACTTTCTAAAAACCTAACTTTGGTTCTTCTAAGATTTATATCGAAAAACGACACCTGCTATTTTAATCGTAAGGCAACAAGCAAAATTAATAGACGAGGCAAATACCACGATAAAATAAGCGCAAAAACTTGTTTATTTGCATAAAAATGCTTAGATTTGTATATGAACTATACAACCGAAACATTCAAAGGACAATTTCTTCTCGAACCTGCTGAGCTACAAAATCGTTTGGGCAATATCAAAGCCGTTATAGCAGATTGGGATGGTGTATTTAACAATGGCATGAAAAGCAATCTGCACCCCAGTCATTATTCAGAAATTGACTCTATGGGTACAAACCTCATGCGCTACAGCTTTTGGCTGAAGACCCAAAAAGTACTGCCGTTTGTCATTATCACAGGGGCAAATAATCCTGTAGCTATTGAGCTTACGAAGCGCGAAAAGTTCACCCAAATGTATGGGCATATCTTACACAAAGAGGAGGCATTATGGCACTTTTGCGAAAGACATCAAATGACTCCAGAAAATGTCGCTTTCATTTTTGATGATGCAAACGACCTAAATGTCGCAAAACTGTGTGGGCTTCGCTTCGCAGTGAGCCGACTTGTAACGCCTCTTTTTAGTGACTTTATACGCGAAAACAACCTTGCCGACTATATCACAGCTGCCGAAGGCGGGCAGAATGCTATTCGAGAAATAACAGAACTCATCATGTATTTGCAAGGCAATTACAAAGAGGTATTGCAAGACCGTATGCAGTTTAACACGGCTTACCGCGAGTATTGGAACGAACGACAGTTCCAAATACCCAAATTCTTCCAAAAGGAAAATGGACATTTTACAGAACTGATTATCTGATTCAATTTGCTATAAACAAGTAATTCGAGCTTGCCTGCCCCTCTCCTACTAAATAACTCTTTTTCAAGCTTTAGCGTAGTTTTGGGTAGGCAAGTCATTTTACTTTTAGAAATTTGTATTTTTTTGCGCCTAAAGCATTGTAATACATATCCCCTTTATTTTGATGTGTAACTTCTTGTAAGAATAAAGTATCTCCTTTATACTGAAATTCGTATGCTTCAAAGCCTTCAGTAGAAATAGAGCAATTTTCAAGAGGTTTAATCATATGCAAACCATCTCTACCTTTAAAAGGCAAATGTGCTCCAAAGTGTTCTTCAATTTTAACATTCGCAAAACATTTAAATCCTTCAACTTTTGCTCCTACGCCCGCAAAATATTCACGCACATAATCAACTTGTATTTTGAAAGCTTGCACATCTTGTTGTTTATCGAGTGCTACATACTTACCCGCTAGAAATCCTTTCAAAAATAACTCCTCAAAATACCCTCCCCAAATTCTATACGCTATGCGCACTTTATTTATTTCTTTGTCATAGGCAACAAGCTGAATTTTATTACTTGTATCATTAAAACGCCTGTATTTCAATAATTTACCCTCTGTTTTTGCTTCTAATATTTGATTTTTAGCATCAAAAGAAAAGACATATCGACAGCGTAAAGTATCTGTTTCGGTTGCATAAAGTCTTGTATTATCTTGGAGATTTATTTTTACCTTGCGCCATGCAAACCCGTTTATGCCTGTGCAAGACATACTATCATTCTCTATTTGCAAAACTACATAGGTAATAGTAAACCAATTTTTTCCTTTAGGATACAAATAACGAGCTATTGCCCTATTCTGCACTGTGCTATCCACCGCATCAGTCAAAATCCAAAAACCCTCCAAAGGTGAAGTGTTGAATTTTGAGGCTGTCTGTTGCTTAGTATCAGACTGTCTACAATACAAGCTTAACAGCGAAGCAAATAGGCAGGCAAGAATAATATAGGCTTTTTTCATACGACAAAGGTAGGCAAGTTTTGAATATTCCTCAAACATTTTCCACCCACTCTACCCAAACCCGCACAAAATACAACAAAAAAAACCACGCTAAAACACTGTTTGTCAGGGTTTTAGATTGGTTTTGGGTAGGCAAGGCTTATTTTATCAACTTTGCCTGAAAGTTATCTACAATTTGGGAAATATTAGCAATTTTATCTACCCACTCCTCATTGAATCCAAAAAGAGAGGCTAATTTTTCATAAGCATCTCTTGTTGCCCGCCACTCTTTAGGGGCTTGTGGAGTTGCAAATCCCTCTTCGATTTGCCAAATTTCCATTTGCAATTCTTCTCTTTGTTCAGCCAACTTTTTTTTAGAAAAGGACAGCCATTTATATTTCCAATGCTTTAATTTCTCATCAAGCAATTTTAATTCTGTTTCCCGTTCAAAATACAGTTTCTCGATATAGTCATTACGCTCAATGAGATAGCAAATATCCTCAACAAATCTTTGAGTGCGATGAATTATTTTAGTTTCATTCTCATTGAGCGCGGGCAAGCCCGTCAAAAGTCGTTGCTTTTCAATGATTGCTATCGCTTTTGGTGTTTCTTTTTCAAACAAAAAATCAAAAACCTTCATAAAAAAATTTGACCAGTCCATTTTTTCCATACGCAAATATAGTCTTTTCTACGATTTTTGCAAAGTTCCACCACAAACGTTTCTCCCCCACTCTATCAAAACCTACCCAAAATATAATATTTGTTTTTTTATCTTTGAACAAAACTTTCTTTGGCTTAATAGCAAACAAAAACCCACACTAAAATACTGTTTGTCAGGGTTTAGCGTGGTTTATTTGCCTTCGGCGGGCAGTTGCAAACTGCCAAAACCAAAAAAAATATAAAGTTGTAAACTTCGCACAACGGGTTATCTTACCTTTAAAAAACGATAAGTTTTCAATCCTCTTGGATTATAATGCATCAGTCCTTTATCTAGCACCATATCTTTAAGATACAATGTATCTCCTTTAAACTCAAAACTGTAAGGCTCGCCTCCTTCTGATACAGCTTGATTTTTATCTCTTTCATAAAAACTAATTCCATCTTGATGAAAAGCCCATTGCGTATTAACATAATGGTCAAAACGTACATTAGTAAATTTTTTAAAACCTCTTACCTTCCCATCAATAGATCCCTTAAATCTTGTGTTTTCTTGTGAGTATATCTCAAACTCCTGCACATCTTGTTGTGTATCAATAGCTTTATATTTGCCTGCTATAAATCCTTTCAAAAGCATAGCTTCAAAATAATAGCTCACATATTTTGGATAAATTTTATATCGAGAATTTTTTGGTTGATATTTTTCAAAATAGTTTTTCTCCTCTTCATTGAATTTTCTGTATACATATTTCCGTATAGAGTCTGTAAATTCGATAGTTTTTTCAATGGCGTTGTATGAAATTATACAGCGTGGTATTTTGCCTTCTTGTTTAGTAACCGCTAAGCGTTTTATATTATGCAAGTTTAGTTTTATTTCCAATAAATTTCCTATTGTACCATAACTATACAAAGTATCTTGCTGTACAT
The DNA here is from genome assembly GCA_043748375.1 of Cytophagales bacterium. Classification (GTDB taxonomy): domain Bacteria; phylum Bacteroidota; class Bacteroidia; order Cytophagales; family Microscillaceae; genus RDXI01. The sequence goes on along the minus strand of JAYTNK010000241.1, from coordinate 1,322 downwards.
CTAAAACTAAATAATGCATTCTTATTGGGTTTTTGAGCACATACTTAGCTATTGCCCTATTCTGCACTGTGCTATCCACCACATCAGTCAAAATCCAAAAGCCCTCCAAAGCTGAAGTTTTAGGCTTTGAAGTGGTTTGTTCTTTATTTTTAGACTTGGGTTGAGGTTGGGTGCAATAGACACTTACCAATGAAGCGAATAGGCATGCAAGAATAACATAGGCTTTTTTCATACGACAAAGATAGGCAAGTTTATAATTTCCTGCAAACGTTTCCCACCCATCTCACCAAAACCCATACAAAATATAACATTTGTTTTTTATCTTTGCGCAAACTTTACTTTGTTTAATAGTCCAATAAAAAACGTAAAACCCACCATAAACACTGTTTTTCAGGGGTTATCTACTCCCCAACCATTTTCAGCGCATCTGCATATAACTTTTCACTAAATCTGAAATTGTTGTTTTTTTTGGCTAAATCTAATTTTTCCTTGAGCGAAATTATCAAGCCTTGTTGTTTGGCGCGTACCAATACACCTATTGCGCCTGTTATGTTGATGCCTAATCCTTGTGCTACAGTTCTTCCTTTTCGCTCGTCTATGAGCAATAAATCAGCGTTCAATTCTTTTGCTAAGGTTATAGCAGAAGCCTCACCTGCATCTAAGTTTTTTCCAATGCTTGAATCATCATGACATCTTGAGGCACAACAACTATTACCCAATCATTAGCCAAGAATCGTTGGCTTTCCTCTTCAAAATTGCTGTTGGCAAGCATTTCTTGCACTACACACGGAGTAAGCACAATTTTTTCAAACAGTTGTTTCAACAAATCTATGGCATCTATAGACAAAAGCACGCTGATAGGCGAATTATCGGCTATAACTATCATATCTTGCCTAAAACTTTATCTAAATTAGCTAAATCCTGCGCTAAGTCTGTTTCGTCATAATGCAAAAAAACGCCATTTTGTTGCATCATGGCTTGAAATTGTGGTACGCTCAAACTACAAAACGTAGCCACATTACCCACAGTCATAAACTCTTTTTGATAGAAAAACAACGCTAATTGTTCTCTAAAATGTTGTTCGCCTATATTTTTTTCGGCAAGGAAGCGGTCATCTATACTAAAAATCATACCTAACAATCAAAATACGTACACAAAGATAAGCAAAACGTATGACTTGTGCAAATTATTATAAACCCACGCTAAAACACTGTTTGTCAGGATTTTGGGTAGGCAAGACGGGAAACGTTTGCGGGTAATTTTGCAAAAACCGTAGAAAAGACTATATTTGCGTATGGAAAAATTAGAGTGGGCAAAACTCT
>JAYTNK010000240.1:0-6126 GCA_043748375.1 Cytophagales bacterium | reverse complement strand
CTGTTTTTTTTGTGCTAAGGCGTACAAGCTATCTGCTTTTCGTTTATCTTTTTCTTGTTTAGCTAGTGCAAACAGTTGGTCAGCTTCTGCTTGTTTTTCTTTTATTTTCAATTCACGCGCTACCCTATCCACTTCTAAACGATTACGTTCTGCGCTCACTTTGGTTATTTCATTATCTTTTTGTAAAAGGGTGTATGCTTTCTCCTTACGCTCAAGATCCATCGTAGAAGTAAGCGTAGAAATCGCTTTAGATTTTTCTATACTGAATATACTGTCTTGCAGTTTTCTTGAAGATTCAAAATATTCTAAAGCCTTCTCTGTATTTTTTTGCAACTTATAAGTTTGATACAAGATCGTCATAACATCTTTTGACTCTTTTAAAACTTTTATTTCTTGGTATATCTGCAAACTTTTTTGTGCATATTCTATACTTTTATCATACATTTTTTGAATTTGATATAGAACCGCCATGCTTTGCAAAGAACTGGCTATGCCTGCTTTATCTTTTATTTCTTCCCGAATTTGCAACCCTTTTTCATAAAATGTTAATGCTAAAGGTATATTTTGCTGGTTTCTATAGATTATGGCCATATTGGTTAAATTACGGGCTATACCGTTTTTGTTTTTTAGTTCTTCCTCAATTACCAATGATTTTTGATAATACTCTAAAGCTAAAGGATAGTTACCATCTGTGGCATATATCACCCCTAAATTATTTAAATTATTTGAAGCTCCTCGTTTATCCTTTATTTCTTCTTGAATTTTCAAACTCCTTTGATAGTGTGTAATGGCTAAAGGTATATTGCCTTGAACGCGATAAATCAGCCCAAGATTAGTAAGCACTGTGGCAATTCCTCGCTTATTCTTAACTTCTTCTTGTATTTTGAGGCATCTTTGAAAATAATTTAAGGCTAAAGGGTAATTACTTTGGGTTTGATAAACAACGCCTATATTGCCCAAACTATTGGCAATATATTGCTTATCGCCTACTGATTCAGCTATTTGCAGACTTTTTTGGTAATAGTCCAAAGCAAGCGCATAGTCGCTTTTGCTGTGATAGGCTGACCCTATACTCGTTAAACTGTTGGCTTTGCCTCGCATATTTTGTGTCTGTTCACTTATCTCAAGGGCTTTTTGGGCAATGAATAAGGACGTATCAGGCTTAGTGCCTCTATATTGAACAGCTATCTGATTCAATACCAAAACCCGTATTGTATCATGTTGAGCGTTTTTATAAACGGTTTGCAAACTATCTAATGCACGCTTATTTTGTGCTTGGATAGTGTGTAAAAAACTTGCAAATAACAGTAGTAATACATATTTTTTCATGTCCTTAAATTTTTACACCCAATAAAAGTATATCATCACGTTGTTCTGTGCCTGTCATGTGGTTTTCCAACAGTTGCGACAGCACAAGTCGTTGATTTTCTAACGGTTGCTTATAGGTGGCTAACAAAACATTCAGCACAGGCTCTTCCTTGAGGCGTTTTCTTTTTATATTATTTTGGTCTGCCAAACCGTCTGAACTCAAATAAAACATACTCTCGGTAGGCAAGACCATCATCACTTCCTCAAAATCTTTAGCCTCATTTTGCAACCCACCAATAGATTTTCGACTGCCTCCACACACACGCACTTCGGTAGGGTTGCTCGAATCTATGAAGTACAAAGGGCGTTTTGCTCCCGAAAAATGCAAGGTATTCCCATTTGTAATCGTTACAATACCCAAATCCATGCCACTTTGGTTTTCTATTTCGTCCTGCTTGAGCGCACTACGCACCAAGTCGTGCAAATCGCGCAATATTTGAGGGGGCGAAGTAACTTTATTCTGCAATACGACTCTTTCTAATAAATTGATAGCAATCAAGCTCATAAAAGCCCCTGGCACGCCATGCCCCGTACAGTCTGCGGCTACTACAATGACTTGATTATCAAGTTTTTCTATCCAGTAAAAATCGCCTGATACAATATCGCGTGGTTGATACAACACAAAATAATCTTTCAAAATTCCACGCACACGATTATCAAATGGCAATAAGGCTTTTTGAATCGCAAGGGCAGTCATGATGCTGTGTTTGGTTTGCGTATTTTGGTAGGCAAGGTCTTTGTTTTGTTCCTCGATATGGTCGCGCTGGGCTATGATTTCCTCTTGACTTTGTTGTAATTCTTCGTTGCTCGTTTGCAATTCTGCTTGTTTTTTAGCCAACTCTACATTCAGTCTTTTTTGAACTTGCCTACTGCGATACACAAACAAGGCAAATAACAACACACTCGCAAAACCTAATAACACTAAATAAATAATCACACGTTGGAACTCGCCTGCCTCTTTTTGTTTTTGGCTCGCTAACTGCAAAATAGCAAATTGTTGTTCCTTTTTCTCAAGGGCTACTTTGGATTCTAAATTATTGATTGCCTTTGATTTGTCAATGTTATAGAGGCTATCACTTGTTACTTTGTGTGCTTCAAAATACAGTAGGGCAAGATTGTATTGAGCTGTTTTTTTATAGTTTTCGTATAGCAGTTTGCATATATCTTTGTATTCTTTAGGTGATTTTATTTCTTTGGCAAGTGTCGCCGCTTTTTCAGCTGCTTCGATGCTTTTAGCCATATCGCCTTGCGCTGTGTAAACTTGCGCTACCGCAAAAAAATCGTACATCAAACCCCATTTATCTTTCAAAATGAGTTTAAGTTCTGTAGATTTTAAGTAGTGTTGCAATGCCAATTCGTATTTCCCTTGCCTACGATACACCTCGCCTATACCATGCAAATTCATTGCCCATACGCGCTTATCCCCATTTTTTTTGCTGATGTCAATTGATTTTTCATGATATGACAACGCCTTTTTAAAATCACCTAATTTCATGTAACTTCCCCCCACATTATTCAAAATCATAGGGACACCAAATATGTCTTTGACTTCTTCTTTGAGTTGGATAGATTGGTCGTAGTAAGTAATAGCTGTTTTATAATCTTCCTGGTCATAATAAATATTGCCTATATTGTTTAAGGTAGCTGAAGCTCCTAATTTGTCTTTAAGTTTCTCGCGTATTTTTAGCCCTTCGCGGTGTGTAGTTAAGGCTAAGAAATAATCCCCTCTGTTTTTGTATGTATTGCCCAAACTATTGAGCGTTTTGGCGGTTGCGCGCTCATCATTTGCGTTTTTAAAAAGGGATAAAGACATTTGATAATACTGAATAGCCTCTTCAAACGCGCCTTTTTGGTTATACCCCAAGCCTATAACCCGCAAAGCCTCACCCTCGCCTAAAGTGTAGGCGAGCTTTTGGCATCTCTTCCGACTTTTCTTGCCTATGGCGATGGCACTATCTGCATTTACCACGTAATAGGCAGAGGCTATGCCATTCCAAAGTTTGATAAATGTGGTGTCTTGTATGGTTAATTTTGTTTCATGTACGTTATGTTTTTTTAAGGCTATAGAAAGGCTATCTATTATTTTTTGTTGAGCAATACTCTGAAAACTTATAGTCCACAATAATAATAATAGCCATGAAAATTTTATCCAAAAACGTAGATTATAAAACTGCATATCTTTAAATTTTTATGCCTAACAAAAGTATATCATCACGTTGTTCTGTGCCTATCATGTGGTTTTCCAATAGTTGCGATAGCGCAAGTCGTTGATTTTCTAATGGTTGTTTATAGGTAGCCAACAAAACCTCCAGCACAGGCTCTTCTTTGAGGCGTTTTCTTTTCATGTTATTTTGGTCTGCCAAACCGTCCGAACTCAAATAAAACATACTGTCGGCAGGCAAGACCAGCATCACTTCCTCAAACTCTTTAGCCTCATTTTGCAAGCCGCCAATAGATTTTCGACTGCCTCCATACACGCGTACTTCTGTAGGATTGCTTGAATCTATAAAGTACAAAGGGCGTTTTGCCCCCGAAAAAGATAATTTGTTACCATCAGTAATGGTTACAATGCCCAAATCCATACCACTATTATTTTCTATTTCGTCTTGCTTGAGTGCGCTACGCACCAAGTCGTGTAAGTTACGTAATATTTGGGAAGGTGAGGTAATTTTGTCTTGCAATACAATTTTTTCCAATAAATTAATAGCTATCAAGCTCATAAAAGCACCAGGCACGCCATGTCCTGTGCAATCACCTCCTATTACCATGACTTGGTTATCGAGTTTTTCTATCCAATAAAAATCGCCTGAAACAATATCGCGCGGTTGATACAATACAAAATAATCTTTCAAAATTCCGCGCACACGATTATCGAACGGCAACAATGCTTTTTGAATCGCAAGCGCAGTTGTGATGCTCTGTTTGGTTTGTATATTTTGGTAGGCAAGATTTTTGTTTTGTTCCTCAATATGATCGCGTTGGGCTATGATTTCCTCTTGACTTTGTTGTAATTCCTCGTTCATTACCAAAAGTGAACTTTGTTGCTCAGCCAAAATCTTATTTTTAGTGTGTAATGTGGCATTCAATATTTTTTGAACTTGCCTACTGCGATACACAAACAAGGCAAATATAATCATACTCGCAAAACCTATCAAGGTCAAATAAATGATAATGCGTTGGAACTCGCCTGCCTCTTTTTGTTTTTGATTTTCTATTTTTTGGTTTTTATTTTCGGCTAAGTGGGTTTTATTTTCCGCACTCAATTTATCTGTTTCCAATTGTTTTTTTTGCGCCAATGTGTACAAACTATCTGATTTTCGCTTATCTTTTTCCTGCCTTGCGAGCGCGAAAAAGCGGTCGGCTTCGCCTTGTTTTTTATTAATTTCGAGTTCGCGGTCTTTACGTTCTGTATTCAGGCGGTTTAATTCGTTGTCTTTAGCTAATAAATCTACTTCTTTTTTCTTGTTATCCAACTCCATTGTAGAAGTAAGGTTAGACAATGCTTTGGATTTATCTAATGTAAAAATGCTATCATTGATGCTTTTATATGCTTCAAAATACTGCAGTGCTTTGGCAAGATTATTTTGTAACTTGTAAGTTTCATAAAGTACCAGCATTGCCTCTTTTGCCTCTGAAGGTGTTTTTATTTCCTGTGATAACTTTAAAGATTTTTCAGCATATACTATGCTCTTATCATACATTGCTTGTTTTTGATATACTTGAGCTATTCCAGTAAGAGAGTAAGTCATACCCCATTTATCTTTTAGCTCTTCTTTTATCTTTAACGATTTTTCGTAGTATGCAAGTGATTCTACATATTTATTTTGTTTTAAATAAATTTCGCCCATACTATTAAAGCAATAAGACACATTCACTTTATTATCAACTTCTTCATTTACTTGTAAGGCTTGAGCTAAATAAATTAAAGCATCTGAGTAATTCTTTTTAGCCTTGTAAATATTCGCTATATTGAATAAACTATATCCCATACCAAATTTATCTTTTATTATTTTTTTTATATTGAGGGATTGAACATGATAATCTAATGATAAATCAAAATCTTGTTGAGAATAATATATATTTCCTATATTATTTAAAATAGCTGCAATATTTACATTGTCATGAAGTTCTTGTTGTAATTTAAGCGCATTTTGGTAATATTGGAGTGCTAAAATATACTTGGCTTGGTTGTTATAAATGCTACCAATGCTATTTAGCATAGCCGCTACACCTTTTTTATCTCCATTTTTCTCTCTTATCTTTAAAACTTTATGGTAATAGTTAGAGGCTATATCATAAGAGCCTTTGATGCGATAATAAGCACCAATAGCCGCCCAAGCATTTAAGACTCCGTTTTCATACTTGTTTTTTTCTGCCCAATCCAATGCTTTTTCAGCAAGGATAAGGGTGGTATCTGACTTATTATTTCTGTATTGAGAAGCTATGCTAACAAGCGTTAATATCTTACTTGTATCATGTTTGGCATTTTTATAAACAACCTGCAAACTATCCAATACGCGCTTATTTTGCGCTTGGATAGTTTGCAAAAAAAATGTAAAAATAAAAAAAAGTAATAATTTTTTCATAACATCATATTTTCACCCCCAATAAAAGTATATCATCACGTTGTTCTGTGCCTATCATGTGGTTTTCTAATAGTTGCGACAATGCAAGCCGTTGATTTTTTAAAGGTTGTCCGTAAGTCGCTAACAAAATTTCTAACACAGGCTCTTCCTTGAGGCGTTTTCTTTTTACATT
>JAYTNK010000239.1:0-6464 GCA_043748375.1 Cytophagales bacterium | reverse complement strand
AAAGTTGCCAAGTTTTTTGCTGTCGAATTTCTGCTACTTCAATTTCCCTATTCAAAAAATCCAATTTGCTGTAGGCTTGCTGAAATGAAAAAATATCGTGGCTTTGCTTATCAAAAATCAAAATGGCACTGTAAGTAGTCGCATTATCAAAAAGTTGTATATCGCCATAATTTGTTATTTTTACAATGCTCTGTTTATGAGCAAAATAGGTACGCATAATCTTAGCAGTTTCACTATAGAAAAAAGTGTTAGGCGTTATCAAAGCACAAATACCATTTTGTGCTAACAAAAAATTACAAAGTTCATAAAACGCAATATAAGTATCTGTAGATCCACTTTTACAGAATTTATAAGTCATTTGTATAAATTTTCGTTCTGTTTCTGCTAAATGTTGTATTCGAATGTAAGGCGGATTACCTACAATAAAATCAAATTTTTGTGTATTATCTTGTATTTTTTCTAAAGAATTGGTTACATGTATATGCCAATTTACTTTGATATTAAAAGGTTTTATAAGTTCATTTAAGTTTTCAATACAATACGCAATGGCTTGATTATCAATATCCCACCCATATATTTTCTCTAAATTTTCTTGTAAATTTTCTTCAGATGAGTGTTCAATAATTTTTTCAGCCACAACAACCAAAAAACGACCATCTCCGCAAGAAGGGTCTAAAACAGTTTTACCCAAAATAGTAGAAGTGTCAAAACCAATATCAAACAATATTTTTTCTACCACAAAACGAGGTGTATAAACTTGCCCTAAAAGTTTTTTATCATCGTAGTCCTTTGTTAATGAAGCCATTAGATAATTTGGGTTTGATAAAATTTAGCAAAAATGTCCACTTCCTTAAATAAATTAGAAACAGAACATGGGGGAGTTTTCGCAAGAAGTTTAATATCTAACAATAAAATTGGCTGTTTTGTCATTTGCGGGGTGTATCTACTATATCATCAAAAGAAAATTTGCAATAAAAATGCAGTCAAGAACCCTACTATCGAGTTATGACTGCATTTTTTCATGTATAGCCAATCTTTTAGGTAGGCAAGATTACTTTCCAGCCACTACCAGTTTTTTAGATTTTACCGTTTTTCCATTTATAGAAAGGGTGTAAAAATATATACCTGCGTCATAGTTGATAGTAGGTATTTTGAGTTTATGTTCGCCACGTTGTAGGCTAAATTCATCTACTACTTTGCCAAGCAAATTGCTAATAGTAATTTTAGCTTTGGATTCACCATTCATGTTATAATCCAAATAACCTGCTACAGTAGCGGGGTTAGGATGGACTTTCATGATGCTGAGATTGTCATTGGCAAAAAACACATCATCATTAAGCAACGGATTAGTGAGCTTAACAGCTTTTTGAAGTAAGTTAGCCGTTTTTGTAAACGATACTTTGGCTTCTATGCACAATTCGTCAGTTCCAAGACTGTCCAAAATAGTTTGTTGCATCTGCCGAATCATGTGGGGCGGAAAACTATAGGCAAACAAACTGTTTGCGGTTAAAAGTAGTATAGAGAAATAAGTAAGTAGGTTTTTCATAAATTTGTAGGGGGAATGCCCCGTACTTGTCGCATAAATGCTAAAACAGGGCTGTTTAAAGTATAGACTGCATTCTTATCTAAATAGTTGGAAGAAAATGATAACTTAACATTTATTAACACTTAACACCTTATTTCTTAAGGGAGAAGCAGGCATATTTTGAATATGAAGTATTGATTACAAGTTACTTTATGATAGTTAGAGGCTTTAAAATCAAAGCACTTGTTTTTTCACTGTTAAACTTTATGTAAATATACGGTGTTTTTTTGAAAAAAACGCTTTTTTTGATTTTTTTTTTGGTTTTTTTTTCAAAGCACGCTCTCATTATCTGTAAAACGCTCTTTTTTTTACGATAAACATAGTTTTTTTTGGTAAATTAAAGAATGAAGTATAATTTTGAACAAATAGATTTCAAATGGAATACATCTCTATCATAGCATTTGTAATTGCCCTTATTGCAGTGGGCTATTTAGTAAGCAAACGCATCTTGCGCATTAGCGCGAATATCAAACTTGGTAGGCAAGTTGCTCGTTACGATAAACGGGGCGAACGACTGAAGACCATGTTTTTAATTGCCTTAGGGCAGGGCAAAATGTTTCACAGACCATTGGTTGGTTTTTTACATTTTATTATTTACGCAGGTTTTTTGTTGGTAAATATAGAAGTGTTAGAGATTATAATAGATGGTGTTACAGGGCAACATCGCGTCTTCAGCAATTTCTTGCCTGCCCCCTTCTACAACGCGCTGATAGGCTTCTTCGAATTCTTAGCGGTGTCTGTTTTGTTGGTGTGTATAGTCTTTTTAAGCAGACGCAATTTCATGAAAGTAGCGCGTTTTCAAAAACCTGAAATTAGAGGTTGGGCTAAACTCGATGCTAATTTGATTCTTGTATTTGAAATTGTGCTTATGTCGGCTATTCTCATAATGAATGCCACCGACAGTATTTTGCAGACGCGCCACGTGCATCATTATGTAGAAGTAGGCAAGTTTTGGTTTAGCCAATTCCTAATACCTATTTTTAGTGGTATTGAAAATAATACAGTGCTTGTAGTTATAGAGCGTACTGCTTGGTGGTTGCACATTTTGGGCATTATGGGTTTTGCCTTGTATGTAACTTACTCGAAACACTTGCATATTTTTCTTGCGTTCCCCAATACTTATTTTTCAAATTTGGAGGCACGAGGCAAATTTAACAACCATCCTGTAGTTACGCGTGAAGTGCAACTCGCGCTTGGCTTGATACAAGATGACGGCTCGCCTCCCGAAACCACTCGATTTGGCGCAAAAGATGCGACTGATTTGACTTGGAAAAACCTCATGGACGCATATTCTTGTACAGAATGTGGGCGTTGCTCCTCCTCTTGTCCTGCCAATCTTACAGGTAAGAAACTATCGCCCCGCAAAGTAATGATGGACACGCGCGACCGCATAGAGGAATTAGGCATAATACTCGAAAGTGGGAAATCCTTAGCAGACGCACTGGCTACAGGCAATGCTTTGTATTCTGACCAATATGTATCAAAAGAGGAATTAATGGCGTGTACCACGTGCAACGCTTGTGTAGAAGCCTGCCCTATCAACATTGACCCCTTGAGCATCATTATCCAAATGCGTCAATATATTGCTATGGAAGAGTCGGCAACACCTCCCGCGTGGACAGCCATGCTCCAAAATATAGAAACCAGCTTCTCGCCTTGGAAATTTGCGCCTACAGATAGATTTAACTGGGTTAATGAAGTTAAATAACAAAGTATCAAAAATTTATAGCTGAGTTTTAAAAAATAAAATGAAAATAGGTCTTTTTTTTGGTTCATTCAATCCTATACACAATGGACATTTGATTATTGCGAACACTATGGCAAACTATACAGAGCTCAAGCAAGTATGGTTTGTTGTGTCGCCCCATAATCCACACAAAAAACAAGAGTCGCTTCTGCATGAATTTGACCGCTACGATATGGTCGAAAAAGCCATAGTCGATAACCCTCAATTGAAAGTAAGCGATATAGAATTTCAGCTACCACGCCCCAGCTTTACCATAGATACCTTAGTGCATATATCAGAAAAGTACCCACAGCATGAGTTTTCGCTTATTATGGGTGGAGATAATTTAACACACTTTAAAAAATGGAAAAACTATGAACAAATATTAACTTATTACAGTTTATATGTGTATCCGCGTCCTAATATGCAGGCAAGTGACCTCGACACACACTCAAAAGTAACCTTTGTAGAAGCACCTTTGTTGGATATTTCCGCCACGTTTATCCGAAATGCTATTCAACAAGGTAAATCTGTAAGATACTTAATACCCGACACTATAGAAACTTACATTCAACGAAAGAAATTTTATATATAAGGGACAAGAATAAAATAAATGGTTCTCTAACAATTTTTGTGGTGGTAAAAAGTGTAGGGGCAATCCCTTGTGGTTGCCCTTGCTATTATAACACATTTTGCTGTATTCTATAAACACCCTAAAAATTAGGTAACGTAAAAATTTTGCCTTACAAAAAGGGCAACCACAAAGGATTGCTACTACTCAAAAACATCTCCACAAAAATTGCCAGACAACCAAATAAATTAGCAATTTTACAGTGAGCTTGTTTAGTTGAACTGTAATTTTACCTAAATTAGTATTGAAAACATAACTCCGAAGCTATATTTAATGACTACTTAATTATGATGGAAAATTTATATTTAGAAGGCGAGAAGGACTTATTCTTTTCACCCAAAGTAGATTTTAATGCCACTACGGGCGTATGCGAGGTAACAGGCGAGTCATACTTAGAAAACGCTTTCGAGTTTTATGAACGTTTGCGTGACTGGATAGATGCGTATATAGGAGAGCGACTTATTGTAAAATTCAACCTTACCTACTTCAATACCAGCTCCTCCAAAGGCATTTTAGGTGTCATAAAGTCCCTCAAAAACAAACAAGCGGAAGGAAAAGAAGTTTTTATTACATGGTACTACCCCTACGAAAACCAAGACCTACTCATGGAAGGCGAAGACTTTATGCACGACTTGGGTATAAAATTTAATCTTATGCCCTATCATTTAGAATAGCGCGTAGGGCAAAAAACGCATAATTTCAGCCGTTGTTTGGTTGGTTGTTTGTGAGGACACAAACAACAGCATAAACCCAAATTATTGCCTCATGAAAATTATTTATCTGCATCAATATTTCAATACACCCGAACAAGGCGGTTCTTTACGTTCATATTACATAGCGCGCGCTATGGTGGTGGCAGGTCATGAGGTTTCCCTTATCACAACCCACAACAAAAAAGAGTATGCAAAAATAAACATAGAAGGCTTTGAAGTACATTATTTACCTGTTATTTACCGCAATGGATTTAGTTTTTGGCGCAGAATACACGCCTTTTTTAATTTTGCGCAGGCAAGTTATAAATTAGCCAAAAAGCTACCTCAACACAACCTCATTTATGCAACTTCTACCCCTCTTACAGTAGGTTTAACAGCTTTATGGTTAAAAAAAAAGCTAAAAATTCCTTATATTTTTGAAGTACGCGATTTATGGCCACTTGTGCCGATTCGTTTAGGGATTTTACGCAATCCTATAGCTCAATGGCTCACACAACGTTGGGAAAAAAAAATTTATCAAAACGCACAGCAAATTATCGCACTCTCGCCTGCCATGCAAACCCATGTGCAAGCCATCGTACCCCACAAAACGGTACACTTAATACCTAATATGGCTGACGCAACCTTATTTAGCTTGCCTGCCCCACCAAAAAACGAATCCAAAGAGCGCAAAAAATTTATAGTAGCTTATCTTGGTACTATCAGTTATGCCAATCATCTACCATATTTAGTAGAAATAGCCCGCTTTTGTAGCCTTTCCCATACCTTATTTGAGATTGAATTTTGGATAGTAGGCAAGGGTGCGAAACTGCCTGAAGTACAAGCCCTTTCTCTTGCCTACCAACTGGAAAATGTACGCTTTTTCTCTTACCAAAACACTTATAATATACATACTTTGATGGCACAAGTCGATGCGGTCTATGTTTCCTTCCTAAATAATCCTGTGCTTGAGAGTACAAGCCCCAACAAATTTTTTGAGGCTTTAGGGGCAGGCAAGTTGTGTATTGTGAATACCAAAGGCTGGCTACGCGAATTAGTAGAAACACACGCCTGCGGTTTTTATGCTGACCCAAATGCACCTGAAAGTTTTTTAGCACAACTTACTCCTTTTTTAGAAAATCAGGCACTATTAGCGTCTTATCAACAAAATGCTCAAATATTAGCCAAAAAAGAATTTTCGGTAGAAGTTTTGACTAAAAAACTAATGGCTTGTATCGATTTGGAAATAAGCATTTAAAGATAGATTTGTCATTTTGTGATGATGCGTAGCATGGTGAATGGTAAAATACAACATTTCGCGCAACGTAAGTTTGCCTAAAAGTGGGTGTGGCACAGAAATCTCCTCTATTTCTTGCTCTGAAAAAACGGCTGTTAGGCTTGTGAGCGTGCTTACTGCCATTTTTAGTTTTTCAATGATTGCCTCTCTTTCGGCTAATTCTACAGATTTTGGAAAGAAATTTGAGGCAATCGTTACCCCTGCGCCTAAAGCTGTGTTATAACTTTCTACTAATTCAGCATAGTTTTTTGAAGGATTGTCAGCTATGCCAAACATCGTTTTAATATCAGTAGCTTTAGCCGATAAAAACTTATTCAATGGCGCAACAGATTGATAAATGTGCAATAACTGTTGCCCTGCTGTCCATTTTTCGCCCTGCCATGCAAACATAAAGGCATCATCATCAAGTCCTAAAACTGTTTCTATAAACTGTTGATGCGTTTTTTGTAGTTGGATTATTATTTCTTCTTTATTCATTTTTTATTTGTTTAGGTTTATTTTATAGGTTTTAATTGTCCATTCCACTCATTCGA
>JAYTNK010000238.1:0-3843 GCA_043748375.1 Cytophagales bacterium | reverse complement strand
GTGTCCAAACTGTCCAAGGAGAGGCGATAAATACTCGACTTGTGGTAGTCATGTAAGGTATAGCTGCTGTGTTCGTAGCAGGTGTTACAATATTTTCGTGGCTCAATACGTGTATTTTTGGATTGGTGAGGCGCGTTTGCGCGATTGCTCCAAAGCTGCAAAGCACAGAAAATAGACAGGTTAATAGGTATATTTTACACATAAAATTATATAAATGAAAAATGAAATACTTAACTATTAATACGCACTATGTAGGGTTCAATGATTATGCAAAATTAGTATATTTCTATATCATTACCAAATATATGTAAGGTGTATTTTTATACACTTGTATCTTATATCGTATTATATACGTTCTAACAAATAAAATATTGTTTTTTTTGAGATAACAATCTTTATGCGTATTTCAAAGTAAAATAATTTTTCCGACAAGCACGTTTTTTTCAAACGATTGCGCTTCAAAATACTCTTGTTTTTGTAAAAGTAGCCTTAAAAAAATAGCTTTTTTGGTTGACAGGCAAGAGGTTTGCCTTTTTTGGGTTGTATTTTAACAGATGTTCTTACCAAATAATTTAAAAGTAATTAGCCGTAAGTATCATGTACCTTTTTCGCAAAAAATGAACAACAATGGTTTGAAATACTTAGAGAAGCACATACAATACACCTCTAAATAACTTTTTGTGCGCCTCTCCTCTGTTTGATGTCGACACAAACAGCTATAAATAGTATCTAGTGAGAATGCCAAACAGGGATAGGCGTTTTCAAGTATTTTCACACTTTCGCGAGAAGTCTAAAATTATAGCAATATATTTGGTTAAGATATACTAAAGCACGCTAAAACCAACGTTATATTTGAACAAACAGCTTAAAAAGCAAGTTTATTGATACAAAGCAAGTTTATTGATATAAAAACCTTATTTTTGCACACGCGATATCCCCAATCAATCTCATGAAACGCCTCCCATTTAAACCTTTGCACTTTGTAGCCCATAGTTTGGGTATTTGCGGTGCGTTGTGGCTTGCCTGCTTGCCTGCCACCGCCCAACATATTGTACAAGCGCAGCATATTGTACAACAAGACGAGCAAGTATATAAAATGTCTGAACAGCCACCAGCACCTGATGGTGGGTTGTCAGCTTTTTATGAATATACAGAAGATAATTTGGTCTGCCCAACAGAGGCGAAGAAGAATGGTATAAAAGGCAATGTCTTTGTGCAATTTGTAGTGGAAAAGTCAGGTGAACTTTCACACATCAAAGTGGTGAAAGGCTTGGGATATGGCTGCGATGAGGCTGTCATAACTTGTCTAAAGTCTGCCCCGCGTTGGAAGCCAGGCAAGCAACAAGGAAAAGTCGTAAGGGTGCAAAAAACGCTCTCTATCCAAATAAAATAGGTTGTTATGGCAGGTAGGCAAAATTTTATCTTGCTTATCGTGATAATACGCACCTAAAACCGTCTATAACCGCTTTCCGCAGTTATAGACGGTTTTGTTTTTAGACTGACAAAATGTCAGAAAAAACCGCTTGGCATAGAAAATGTATATCTGTTCACAAAGTATTCACAATCCAATTACTCCAATCTCGATTATGGCTCTAAGCATTAAACCCTTAGCTGACCGTGTGCTGGTAGAAGCCGCACCCGCAGAAGAAAAAACGTCTTCTGGTCTTTTTATCCCTGATACTGCCAAAGAAAAACCTCAGCGTGGCGTAGTTATGGCTATAGGCACAGGCAAAAAAGACGAACCTATCACTGTAAAAGTGGGCGACCAAGTGCTTTATGGCAAATATGCTGGTACAGAAATTACTGTAGAAGGCAAAGAGTATCTTATCATGCGTGAATCTGATATTTTCGCAGTAGTTTAGAGATTAGCCATTAGTAGTTGGCAATCTTTCCCTTTCTTCCTTTCCACCATTTCCCCTTTTAACTCACCCTTATGGCAAAGCAAATATTCTTTGATGCAGAAGCCCGCGAAAAACTGAAAAAAGGCGTAGATACGCTTGCAAACGCGGTAAAAGTAACCCTCGGACCTAAAGGTCGCAATGTCATTATTGACAAGAAATTTGGCGCACCTACAGTTACAAAAGATGGCGTTACTGTAGCCAAAGAAATCGATCTTAAAGACCCTATCGAAAATATGGGCGCACAACTCGTACGCGAAGTTGCGTCTAAAACAGCTGACACCGCAGGCGATGGTACTACTACTGCTACAGTATTGGCACAAGCTATCTACAATGCGGGTATTCGCAATGTCGCTTCTGGTGCAAATCCTATGGATTTGAAACGCGGTATCGACAAAGCTGTAGAAGCTATTGTAGCTGAACTTAAGAAAACGTCTAAAAGCATTTCAAGTTCACAAGAAATCGCACAAGTAGGCACTATCTCGGCTAACAATGACGAAACGATTGGCAAAATGATTGCTGACGCGATGGACAAAGTAGGCAAGGACGGTGTTATCACTGTAGAAGAAGCGAAAGGAACTGAAACCGAAGTGAAAACCGTAAAAGGTATGCAGTTCGACAGAGGATATCTTTCTCCTTATTTTGTTACAAACGCTGAAACAATGGAAGCGGAATTAGAAAATGCTTTTATTCTTATCTCTGAGAAAAAAGTATCGTCTATGAAAGAAATGCTCCCTATCCTTGAAGCTGTAGCTCAAACAGGTCGCCCATTGCTTATCATTGCTGAAGATGTAGATGGCGAAGCATTGGCTACGCTTGTAGTAAACCGTTTGCGTGGCGCGTTGAAAGTAGCGGCTGTTAAAGCCCCTGGCTTTGGCGACCGTCGCAAAGCTATGTTGGAAGATATTGCTGTACTTACTGGTGGTACGGTTATTTCTGAAGAGCGTGGTTATAAACTTGAGAATGCTACAATTGATTATCTTGGTAAAGCTGAGAAAATCACGATTGACAAAGACAATACGACTATCATTAAAGGGGCAGGCGATGAAAAAACTATTCAAGGGCGTGTAAATACTATCAAAAGTCAAATGGAAGCAACTACTTCTGATTATGACCGCGAGAAATTGCAAGAGCGTTTGGCAAAACTTTCTGGTGGTGTGGCTATCCTTTACATAGGCGCAGCTACAGAAGTAGAAATGAAAGAGAAAAAAGACCGTGTTGATGATGCCTTGCACGCAACGCGCGCCGCTGTACAAGAAGGCGTAGTAGCTGGTGGTGGTGTAGCTTTTATACGTGCTGTAAGCGTATTAGATGCTGTAAAAACATTGAATGACGACGAGGCTACAGGAGTGAATATCATTCGCACTGCCTTGGAAGCTCCTTTGCGTACTATCGTGGCAAACTGTGGTGGCGAAGCCTCTGTAGTAGTAAACCGCGTAAAAGAAGGCTCAGGCTCATTCGGATACAATGCACGTACTGATAAATATGAAGACCTTATGGCAGCAGGCGTTCTTGACCCTACTAAAGTAACTCGTTTGGCACTTGAAAATGCAGCTTCTATTTCGGGCTTATTGCTTACAACTGAAGCGGTTATTGCTGACAATCCTGATGACGAAAAAGGCGGACAAATGCCTTCTATGGGTGGCGGTATGGGCGGCATGATGTAAGCCATCTTGCCTACCAAATCAAAATAAAACGATATAACCGCTAAGTCGAAAGATTTAGCGGTTGTATCGTTTTACTCCAAAAATATAAGCGTTACATAACTTAACAGTTTTACATTTATATGATGTTGATTATGGGCATTTTTATTTGCTTGCCTCCCAAAGCCAGCCTTTATTTTTGTGCCTTTTCAGGTGTTAGAAGGTAAATGACGAATGTTCATATTCATTACATATTTACAATCATTTACCTTCGACACCTGAAAAGCACTGACTTGGTTTCT
>JAYTNK010000237.1:0-2304 GCA_043748375.1 Cytophagales bacterium | reverse complement strand
TTTTTTATACACATCATTTCACTGTATTGCCTAAATAAATTTTTATGAAGCCTATTCATTACCGCCTTTTGTGGATATTTACTTTTATTAGTGGTTTTGTCTGTTACTATGCCGTAGCAAGACATTGGTATTTTCAACGTGCCGATTACTATAGGGTATCTCCTTATATGGCGAGTGGATTAGAAAGTGTCTATATAGAATCTTACAGATTACTTGACGAATTGAAAAAAAACACAGAAAAAATGGGTAATCCCACATGGGGCTTATCCTATATCAAAGAAGCGGAGATTTTAAACAGGCAAACACAAACTGCTTTCGAGTCGCTCCAAAAAATAGGAAAAGGCTTGCCTGCGTATGCGCCTTGCAATATTTTAACAGATGCACAAGGTATGCGTGTGCTTGCTATACTCAAAACCTATGAAACCTATATCAAAACAAAACACCCAACTTGCCTGCCTATCCTACAAAATCTTGCTGAAGAAGCCTATTTCAGTACACAAAGTATAGAAGAAGTGCGTTTTATAGAAATGGAAGTAAGTATACGTTTATTAAGTTGCGAACAAGCAATACTTAAAAAATATTTGGCGCAATTCGAAATAAAGTTACAACGCACAACTGTAGTGCCGTTGGTGCAAAGTACCCAACAAACCTACTATGAAGGCGATTCTTATGAAGCCTACTTATATTTACTTATGCCTATTCGCTACAAAAAAGGGGAGGCAAGCGCGTCATGTAATGGCAAACCAATTGAAATAGACGAAAATGGCATGGCACATATTACTTTTCCAGTGGGCAAGGCAGGCGAGTATAGTTGGCAAGGCACATTCTCATGTAAATATTATGGGAAAGACACCACTTTTCAGCTACAACAACGCTACAAGGTATTTGAAAAACACTAAAAAAGAAACAAGTATTAGGGAACTTGCCTGCCAAAACAAGATAGACTGCCACACAAAAAGTGTTTGCACGCGATAGATAAGTCGTGGGCTTTTGGTTGTATCTATCTTGGAATTTTAATCGAAAACGTTTCTGTTGCGCTTAGCTCGCAACTAAGCTGAAGCCAAACTAAAACGCTAAAATCTACGCAAAAGATAAGAAGTATGCTTTTTGTATTGGATTTTGGGGTAGTGTGTGGCAGGCAAGTTTTTGACTTTGCCATAAAAAGCTGTAGTTTTGTAGCACTTTTAGCGTATTTTGTTCGCTTGCGCGGAAGTTCCAAAGGATTCGTTACTTAGCACAAACGCGAATGCTTGTGACTGGTGGAGTATTCAAAAACATAATATTTACATTTGTAGCAATTGATTAAAAAAAAAGCACGTATATTATTATAATAATAAAAATATGAGGCTTTTTGGCAATGTAAAAAAAAATACCTATCTTTGAGTATCTATTACATACCTAAATAACCTTGAAAATCAATGAGTTAGATGAGGTTATGTAAAAGTTTTACATAACCCCTTGACTATCTGAATTGTATGGATTTTTTAGCAATACAAACCGAAGCCGAAAACCGTATCCTGCAAGTGCGGGGTGTAGAAGTTATGCTCGATAGAGATGTAGCTGAACTATATGGAGAGGAAACAGCCGAAATTAATCGCAAAGTACGCAATAATCCCGAAAAATTTATAGGTGAGTTATACGCCTTTGACCTTACAAGAGATGAGAAGCAAAAACTCATTGCTCAACATGAACGCTTAGACAGCGTGAGTTTTAAATCAGCTCCAAACGTTAAAGTTTATACCGAATATGGGATTCTAATGCTTGCAACTACTTTCCAAAAGTCAAACGAAGTAGCCATCAAAATTTGCCATGTCATTGTAAATACGTTTGTCGAATATCGCAAACGCCTGCAAGAACAGCCTGTAACACAAAGTATTATTTTAGCCATAAAACGCGACATAGAACTGCTTAAAAATTTTTCGCTCACACAGCATAATAAAAACCAAGAATATGACGACCATCTTGGTATTATTTTCGAAGAACTCGATAAAATGCACAAGCAAAATGAGCAAAAAATATCTGTAAAAAAAAGCATCGGATTTCAACCAAAAGCACTTATCGATATCCAAGAACAAGAAGATAATACAACGGTAGAGGGTTGATTTGGGAATAGACTTCCTGCGAAAGTACCTTTTCCCTCTCTCAAAATGGATAGAGGGCAGGGTGTGGGGCTTCTAAAAAACACTTTCGCAAGAAGTCTAGTATTAAACAACTTTCCAAAATCGTTCCTTCTTGTTATTTTTAGTGATAGCGCATTTGTCATGCTGAACGTAGTGAAGCATCTCGTTGTTGAACGACGATTTG
>JAYTNK010000236.1:0-2161 GCA_043748375.1 Cytophagales bacterium | reverse complement strand
GATGTAAGGGTAGAGGTTGCGCCTGTTACGCTGTATGTTTCAAAATTTTGCTTTGCACTCATAATCGCATTCATTACACCTCCCGCGCTTATTTTGAAGCCAACGGGCCCAAGTGGAATACGAAAGCCTAAAGAAAGTGGTACTTCCAAGCTACTCAAGCTAACTTGTTTGCCGTATTCAGTTGTCGAAGCCCCAACTGGTGCTTGTACCCCTCCTGGTGCGAATTTATAGGTATATTTGCCATTTTGCTGGGAGAAATTTAGCTCTGGCTGAATAAATAAGCCTAAAATAGGCATTTTTATACGACACCACAACCCACCTACAAAACCGAGTTGCATATTGTCCTTATTGGCTGTAATATCGGCAGCACTTTTGGGGAGTGTACCCACCCAGCTACCACTTACGACACCTTTTATGCCCAAGCTTACCACTTTGTCATCTTGTGCTACAACTTGAGTGCAAACTGCCGCCCCAAGCAAAAGAGAAAGGAATATTTTTTTCATATTTAATCGTATTTCTAAATGAAACGTTTTTTTTTAGCATTTCGCATATTTGAAACAAATATTATTTTTTCGTGAAAACAGTATTTTGCTATTTCATTTGTCATACACAATAGATGTGTTTTTTTGTAAATGTAGCAAATTATGGTCATCATTGCTGTCCAACAAATTATTGTTTTTTTATAGTTTTTAAATATCATGAAAACCTACTTCTCTGACTCTATACCCAAAATTCAACGATATAGTGAGAAATTAGACAATCTCACGCTATTGGTTGATGAAATTACGCAAAATAAAACAGTCTACATATTTCGCACTTCAGGTGAGTTATTAGTAGCTAAAAATGGCAAAGTAGAAAAAGCTAAATGAGGGTATTTGGGCAATAAGGTTGCAGAAATTTGACTACTCTGACCACATACATAATACTAACACAAGCACGCAAATAATTTGCATGAAAATTTTACAGTAAGGACTTTTACAAGAAGTTTAACGTTTTGTGTATATTTGCAGGAAATTAACTGTTTTAGATTGTATTCATGTAGGCTTGGCAAAAGAAGCATCATGGGAACAAAACGGGCAGAAAAAAATTATATAGTCATGCAAATTGAATATCTCGTTGCGCAAATTAACGCACACATAGCCGAACAACCTTATGGCGATGCCCCCATAGAACTATATGAGCCTATTCGTTACCTGATGGGGTTGGGAGGCAAGCGATTGCGCCCGTTACTTACCTTATTGGGTGCAAATTTGTACTCAACTGATATAACGCATTGCTTCTTGCCTGCCATTGGTGTGGAGGTGTTTCATAATTTTACACTTATGCATGATGACATTATGGACAAAGCCCCTCTCCGTAGAGGCAATGCCACAGTGCATGCACGTTGGAACGAAAACATAGCCATACTCTCAGGCGATGTCATGCTTGTGAATGCCTACAAACTCATGATGCATGCCCCAGACGAGCATTTGCGCACCGTATTGGAACACTTCAATCAATGTGCAGCGGAAGTTTGTGAAGGGCAACAAATGGATATGAATTTTGAGAACCGCACAGATGTTACCGAAGCCGAGTATATAGACATGATACGCCTAAAGACAGCCGTCTTATTGGGTTTTGCTTTTGCGCTGGGTGGGATTTTAACAAACGCCTTGCCTGCCGAAGTGCAAATACTGAAAAGCATGGGCGAAAACATGGGCATTGGCTTTCAGCTTAAAGATGATTTGTTAGACGTTTTTGGTGAGGCGAACAAGGTAGGTAAGCAAGTAGGTGGCGATATTTTGTCGAATAAAAAAACTTTCCTGCTTATAGAAGCTCTTGAACGAGCCAACCCATCTCAACGCGCAACGATAAACGAATGGTTACAAGCAACTGATTACATTCCTGCTGAAAAAATAGACGTTATCACGCAACTTTACCGCGACCTCGACATAGATAATATTGCGGAAGCCAAAATACAAGCCTATTTTGAAGTAGGTTATGCACAATTGGACGCTCTGCACGCACCCGAAGAAAAGAAAAATGCTTTGCGTACTTTCATGGAATGGCTCATAGTCAGAGAGCATTAATGTCGGGGTTGTTTAGTTGAACTGTATCTGTTGTTAAAAAACGTCTTTTGGGTTGTAATTTCGTTAGATTTTTCGTTGTAGCGACCTGCTAC
>JAYTNK010000235.1:0-15001 GCA_043748375.1 Cytophagales bacterium | reverse complement strand
GTTTGAATAGCCTAAATTTTTGAGCAAACCCATAGAGGCAGCTTCTGAATAAACTGTAGCCGCATATTGGCGTAATTGTGAACCTGATAGAAAAGGGACAGGCTGTCCATTAAAAAACGCCTTATCTTCGCCCTCCTCCTCTACGGTGCTTAGTGTGCCGTCTGGCTGAAAAGTCAATGATGCCATATCAAAAATAGAGAATGTTAGTTAAATTTGGGCTAAGTTAAACACTATTCTACAATTCTAAAAACAAAACGTAATTTTTTCTTAAAACAGGGGACAAATTGTCAAAGTGAACACTCGCATAAAAAATTTTAATGAAGTATTTTACTTATTTGCTCGCTCACTTATTCATTCATTTATTTACTCACTCATTTACCGTTCAGTTATGCCTTTAGTCATTGAAACCCACGAAATAGCCAAGACATACGTTATGGGCGAGGAAAAAGTACACGCGCTCAAGTCTGTTACCATTCAAATTCAACGGGGCGAATATGTAGCCTTCATGGGGCCTTCGGGTTCAGGCAAGTCGACATTAATGAACATTGTAGGATGCTTAGACACCCCCACCCGAGGCAAATATATTTTGAGCGGGCAAGACGTGAGCGATATGTCTGAAAACGAATTAGCGCAAACACGCAATAAGGAAATTGGCTTCGTTTTTCAAACATTCAATCTGTTACCACGCAACTCGGCACTCGAAAATGTAGCCCTGCCCCTTATTTATGCGGGTTATGGCAAAGCCGCTCGGACTGAAAAAGCTATGGAAACACTCATCAGTGTAGGTCTGGGCGACCGCGCCAAACACCGCCCTAATGAACTATCAGGTGGGCAACGCCAACGTGTAGCCATAGCGCGTGCTTTGGTCAATAACCCTAGTATTATACTCGCCGATGAACCTACAGGCAATTTGGATACTAAAACCTCCTATGAAATCATGGGGCTATTTGAGGAACTACATCGAAAAGGCAACACCATTATTATGGTTACACACGAAGAAGACATCGCCAAACACGCCCACCGCATCATACGTCTTCGTGATGGACTGATAGAAACGGATACGCTCAATACTGACATCATTAAGTTTATGAAAAAGTAAAAATCCGAAGAACTTAACGCTACTACCATGTTTTCTCTACAAAACCTTTCCCTGTATAATTTTAAGAATTATGCTGAATGTATAGCTACTTTCTGTCCTGCTATCAACTGTATTGTAGGTGCAAACGGGGTAGGCAAGACCAATATGCTTGATGCTATCTACTATCTTTCGCTTAGTAAAAGTGCCTTTAACAGCCAAGATATGCACAGTATAAAACATGGCGAAGAGATTTTTGTGGTAACAGGCAAGTTCGAACTTGCCTCCAAACAGCATCAAATAATATGCGGTGTACAACAAGGGCAAAAAAAAATACTCAAACTCGACCAGCAACCCTATCAAAAATTTACTGACCACGTAGGGCTGTTTCCCGTAGTGCTTATAGCCCCTCAAGACCACGAGCTTATCACAGAAGGCAGCGAAGAAAGGCGCAAGTTTTTTGATAGTATTATCTCGCAAATTGACCACGCTTATATGCTCAACCTTGTGCAATATAACCACTATCTAAAGCAACGAAACGCCCTCTTAAAACAAGCCAAAGAAAAAGGTATATGGGACAATGATTTATTAGCAACCTACGACAGCCTCCTGCTACCTTTAGCCCAGCAAATATTCACGCGCCGTGAAGCCTTTATTGCCCAACTATTGCCCACCTTTTTGGCTCATTATCAATACCTTACCGAAGGCGCAGAATTTGTAACCATTCGCTATAGTTCTGATGTGGCAGATAAGCACTTTACCAAACAATTTACTGATAATTTGCGCAAAGACTTCGAATTGCAACGCACTACTTTGGGCATACACCGAGACGATTATGAGTTTATATTGGGCGACTACTCCCTGAAAAAATTTGGCTCACAAGGACAACAAAAATCTTTTTTGATAGCCTTAAAATTAGCACACTTTGCCGTTATTTATACACAAAAAAACATCAAGCCCATTTTATTGCTTGATGATATTTTTGATAAATTAGACGATAAGCGCATAGCCAAGCTCTTGGAAATGGTAGCAAGGCAAGATTTTGGGCAAATTATCCTGACAGATGCACGCCCAGAGCGAAGCAGAGAGATTTTGCAACATCTCGCTGTAGAGAAGCGGTTTATCTCTCTGCCTTTGTAACCTAACTCGCCTACCTTTTATGCCAATTTCTTTTTCCAATAACGCACCAAGCCTGTGGCACTCATAAAAGCAGGATTTGCCCCTTCATACCTGAACAATTCAGCCTCTGCTACGCCTTGTTTGCTGAGTTCGCTTTGGCAAAACTTTATAAAATCAGGAAGCATCTGTTCTACGGTTTGACCCGCTTCCCAATGCTCGCGCACCCAATAGGCTTGCGCTTGTATATTTTTTACCAAGTTATCCAACTGTGCCTCTATGTCGTTTATTTCCCCAAAATGCGTGAGAAACATACGTTTGGCAGGCAAGTTGCGAAGCAATTCGATGGACTTATACCAGGCTTCTAAATCAATATCAGGTGGCGGCATAGGTGCGACTACAGGTCCATTACCTATTTTTACGCCTGCCACATCGCCCGCAAAAACCGACTCGCCTACCCGCCAAGCTATGTGATGGCTAGCGTGTCCTGGCGTATGATACGCCACAAAAGTCAAATCATCTATCGTAAATGACTGTTCGTGAGCGACTTCCACCAATTGATTTTCAGGAATGGGCAACATATCGCCCCAAAGCCTGTCCATCTCTGTGCCATAAATACGGCGTGCCGATTCCATCAGCTTCTCAGGGTGCGCAAGATGCCCTGCCCCAAACGGATGCACATAAACAGTCGCACCTTGTTGTGCCAAAGCCCATGCTGCACCCGCATGGTCAAGGTGAATGTGCGTTAAAAATACGTGCTTAATATCCGATAATTGATACCCTAACGCCTGCACCTCACGCTCAAGGGTAGGCAAGGTCGAGTGAGGGCCTGATTCTACTAAAACAGGTTGATTTTGGGCTGTAATAACCAAGAAACTGGCTATAGTTTGGCTATTACCAAGAAAGTTGAGGTCAATAGTATGAATCATGATAAATGAATTATTTAAAATTTTGGTCGTAAAAAGATGCAAATAAATACATTATATGAATAAAAATAATAATTTATTTAAACATTAAGATTCTTAAAAAGCTATGCGTGAATTTTGCTTGTTGCCCTACGATTTTAATTGTGGGGAGCTTTTTTTATTGTTTCTTGGGTATTATGCTCAATATGTTGTTTCAAGATGCGTTTATTTTCCTGCAATACTTCGGGAAGTTTGCGCCATGTCCAAAGCGTTTCAGCCGCTTTTTTCATAGCCGTTTTGAGGTCAATTATAGCGTTTGGATAATCTACCCCAAGACGACAATGATACATGGTTTGTTCCATGTCTGTCATTTTCCATGGCTCATGTAGCAGGGCAGTAGGCAAGTTGACAAGTTCTGGCAGCCACCGTTTGATAAAAATGCCTTGCGCGTCTTGCTCTTGCGACTGCTTTATCGGATTGTAAATCCGCACCGTATTCGTACCCAAAACGCCCGCTTGCATTTGGAATTGGCAAAAGTGAATACCCGTTTCATAGTCCAAAAACTGCTGCGCTAAATGATACACGCCACTTTGCCACGGCTGCCACAAGGTATGGGTAAGAAACGACACCAACAATGCCCTCATTCGGAAGTTCAAATAACCCGTTTCAATCACACAACGCATACACGCATCTATGATAGGAAAGCCTGTCTTTCCCTTTTTCCATGCCGTTAGGTGGGCAGGCAAGATAGGCTGTTCAAGCATAGCATAACCCTTGTTGAGATGCTCAAATTCGTACCGTTCTTCCATTTCAAATTTTTGTATAAAGTGGCAACGCCATTGCAATCTAACGCAAAAAGCTTGTAAAGAACGCTTATAATGGCTTTTTTCAAGCTTGCCTACACAGTATTGATAAATTTGGCGCGAGCTTATATTACCCCAAGCCAAATAAGGCGATAACCGACTGCAAAATTGACGCGAAGCCTCTGCTTCCGACAAATGCTTCAAATAACCTTGAGCGCGTTTGGCAAAGAATGTTTTAGCATAATGCCATGCCTTTGCCTCGCCTGCAGGCTGAAACTGTTTTGGATATTCTTTGAAGTTTTTTTGATGGCTGTAGGTTGCCCAAAATGCTATCGGCACTTCAAAATCAAAGACTTGCAACTTGTCAAGAACTGGATTTTCTAGGGGTGATTGCATATATGCTTCCCACTTTTTGCCCCACTCCTCCCTATTTCCTTTTCCACGCAATACACCATTTGTTTGGTACTCATACCAATCGATGCCTTTCTCCTTGAAGTACGAAGCAACAGCCAAATCGCGGTCGTACGTAACACGCACACCCGTTTCTTGATGCGAGTAAACACCCTGAATGTCAAAATGCTTATGCAAATAGGCAAAAACATCCATTGCCTCTTCATAAAAGATATGCACTTTAGAGCCATATTTTGCCAATTCCACATTCATTTCTTGGATAGAAAAGTATTGAAATTGCCCATGTCGCCAACTCCAATCTGGATTTTCCTCTACACTCGGTTCAAACAAAAACATGAATAACACAGGCAAATCCCCCTGCAAAGCCGCACACATAGGCGCGTGGTCGAGTAGGCGCAAATCGCGCTTCAACCAAACAATCCGAATAGACGGGCGAACTTCCATAACATATATATCAGGTTGCAAAATTGCGCAATTTTCTCAAAAAAAACACTTTTGACAAAAAAATTAAAATAAATTTTTCAAAAATCACTAACTAAAAATAATCCTTGTATGACATTTTTTGTAAAAGTCGGGAGTAGCGAGCTTCCAGTCTATAAACAAGTAAAATATATATACACATCGGAAAGTGGTTTTGGGAGATTTAGACAACCCCCAATGGGGTTGAACTATGAATAGCCCCACGTGAAACGTGGGGTAAGCGAAAAGTCATATCCCAAAACCAATTTCGTATGTGTGTAGTTACCGCCTTGCCTCCCCAAAAATTGTCCGAGAACCAAATATCATTCGTATAATACGCGGATAGATATTTCTTTGTTACGTCCTTTGTCGTCAGTGCAGGCTATTTTTTGGTAGCCAAGTGTAGGTTTAAAAAAGACGCGTTCTTGTGGCGTTGCATGACGCAAAAACTGTCCATTTATATACCAATAAACTTTTTGCACATCACTTTCAACCTTACACTGTAGCAAAAGTTCGGGCGGATTTTCTCGGTCAATAATATATTCTCGGTCTTGGGCAGGCGAGATAATAGCAGGCGCGCCTTCTGTAGACACTTGCCTACATGATGGGTTGTGCGGGGGAATACGGCTATATGCCTGCCCATGTCCATCATAAAACGTTCTCATTTCAGGAGAAATATAGGGGTAAAGTTTGGCTTTATAACCTGTAGCGGGTAGGCAAGCCAAACAATAACTCGTTTGTTCATCTGTCGCAACCCATACTTCTTGTATGTGTTTGCAACGTTGCGCACTCGATACAAGCGGAATATAATAATCCATAACGCGATGCGTACAATGTTCGGTAGGCAAGTTACCCGTTTCGCTACATACATAACGTGGCTTCAGTCCTTTGGGCGCATTGAACCACTCGCCTCCCTTATCATATTCTAAGGCGTTAAATATTTGGAATAACAATGGCGTGGCTATTTCTGCACCGATTAGTCTATTCACACCCTCGCCTGAAAAATTACCTACCCAAACACCTATTGTGTAGCGCGGATTGTAGCCTACACACCACGCATCTCGCCTGCCATAGCTCGTACCTGTTTTCCAAGCAATTTTTGGTAGTTTGTATGTATTGGCGAACTTGGTAGGCAAGTCGGGGCGTGTAGCTTGTGCCAACATCTCGCTGACTAAATACGCTGATTCGGGAGATAAGAGTTGTCCTTGCGCGTCTTTTGTTTTTTTGAGATTTGACAAAAATTGAGCAGGCGCGAACTTACCTTTGCTTGCAACAGCACTAAAAAGCATAGTTAGTTCCTCTAAGCTAACACCACAACCACCCAAAATCATAGACAAGCCCAGTTTTTTGCGGTCTTTGTGAATTTGCTTAAATTGCGCTTGTTCAAGTTTTCGAATAAACGAGGCAGTGCCTACTTGTTCCATCAGTGCCACTGCAGGTATATTCAAAGATTGGATAAGGGCTTGTTCAGCCGTAACATTGCCCAAAAAGCGTTTGAAGAAATTTTCTGGTTCGAAGCCGCTAAAACTGCTTGGCACATCAGCCATCATTATTTTAGGTGTAATAATGCCTCTGTCTATCGCCAAACCATATACCAACGGCTTGAGCGTACTACCAGGCGACCGCACCGCTTGAATGCCATCTACTTGCCCACTATGAAATTTATCATCAAAATCAGCTGAAGCCACATACGCCTCTACCGCTTTAGTTTCATTATTTACAATCAATACCGCCGCGTTTGAAATGCCCAAATGTTTGAGGCGTTGCATATAGGCTTGCACTAAATTTTCTGCCTTAGCTTGTTTTTCACTATTTAGAGTGGTGTGCAAAGTACTTTTTGTGGGGTATTGACGTATAACTCTGTGGCAAAATTGCGGAGCAAGTTCTGGGGCAGGCAAGCGCGTAGTATGTAAGGCTTCGCGCATAGCGTTTTGTAAATATTGAGCAGGGAAAACACCTGCTTTCAGCAATCGCTGTAGCCATCGATTACGCTCTTTGAAGATAACCTCATTGTCTTTGCCGAGTGTAAGTGAATTGGGGCGATTCGGAATAATAGTAAGCGTTACTACTTCTGCAAGGCTTAACTGTAGGGGCATTTTGCCAAAATACAGCATTGAGGCAGACTTTACGCCCTCTATATTTCCGCCATACGGCACAAAATTGAGGTAT
This sequence comes from Cytophagales bacterium, assembly GCA_043748375.1. Classification (GTDB taxonomy): domain Bacteria; phylum Bacteroidota; class Bacteroidia; order Cytophagales; family Microscillaceae; genus RDXI01. Next base: position 8,063 of record JAYTNK010000235.1, on the reverse strand, counting down.
AACTGTAGGATTTCATCTTTTGAATAATGCCATTCGAGTTGAAAAGCACGCAAAATTTCCCACAACTTGCCTACGTAAGTTCGGCGTTTGGGTTCGAGTAGGCGAGCTACTTGCATGGTGATGGTAGAAGCACCCGATTCTCTGCGTCCATACCATATATTCGAGGCGGCGGCACGCAAAAAAGCTATAGGATTGATGCCTGCATGATAATAAAAGTACTTGTCTTCTTTCTGCAACAGCATTTTGCGTAAGGAAGGGCTGATTTCGGAGAGTTCAGTTTTCAGTCGCCATTTTTGGTCAGGCGTAAGATATGCGTGCAAAATAGTACTATCTTGTGCCAATACTACTTGCGAATAAGCCGTTGAAAGACGTAAAGGGGCATACCAATCCAATAGCAAAAACATCCAAATAGGCACAAGTACACTTAGACACCAGCCCATTGCAGATGGCAATTTCAACTGTAGGCGAGGGCGTTTCAAGGTAGGCAAGCGTTCATGAAGGTATGCTTGTTCAGCTATATAGCTAAGAAATCCCCCAATATTTCTCATAGTTTGTAATTTTTTCACGCTTAAATAGAGATGCAAAAAAGAAGTAACAAGCAAATATAGCTTATTTGTATAAAAAGCTGTGTTTTTCAAATAAGATTGATTATCCGTATTTTGTTATCAAAAATTGTAAATTGCAAATTCCTCTTATTTGTATAAAAACAATACCTTTGCTGTAGTAAATAAATATTTTGAATAATTTTATTACGCTTTTCGTAGTTTACCTCATTATTGTCATTAAAATTTAAGTATTTTGTATGTTAAAAACGAATATAATTTTCTATTTTTTACTTATATCAGGCTTTTTTGCCTGCACTTCTGGCAAAAAGGCCTTTCATAGTGGCAACTATGAACGCGCTATTTATCTTTCAGTAGATAGATTGCGGAAAAGCCCCGACCATACAAAGTCGCGACAAACGTTAGGAAAAGCCTACAAACTGTATTTAGATAAAAGCACAAGCGATGCCCGTAACTTGAAATCAGGAGTTGATGTGTTTAGATGGGACAATGTGGTCAATGTTTACAACCACGTTCATCAAGTGTATGACCAAATTAAAACTTGCCCTGCTGCACTTGAGGTAGTGAGCAATCCTGCAAGATTTGACGAGCCACTGGAAGATGCCCGTAAAAACGCTTCCAACGCGCACTATGAGGCAGGCGTTACCCATCTTTCGGGAGGTACACGCGAAAAAGCACGCCTTGCCTACCAACACTTCAAAATCGCACAAGAGTTTTTTCCTAACCTAAAATCAGATTGTGTAGCCCTCATGAATGAAGCCAAACAAAAGGCGACCTTGCAAGTTGTGGTGCTTTTGATGCCTATAAATAGCGTGTATAATTTACAAAAATATGCATTATCTGATGTCATTTTGCGCAACGCGCTCAATCAATATGTGCAGGAATTAGAAAAACGTGAGTTTTTGGATGCTGAAATAATTCAAGAGCCTAACGGTGAGCTTAATAATGACGATTTATTGAAACTTGCCTACACAGACTATGTACCAGAGAAATCACAGATGAAAGAAGACGTTGTTCAACGGTTAGATAGTGTTCGAAAAGAAGAAAATAGAAATGGACAAACCTTTGTGAGTTATGAAAAGGTGTGGATTGAATTGGGTGTAAAGGAGAAAAGTGTTCGCTCTACTGCTACCTTGGAGGCTATCATTACAGATGCTGAAACGGGGCAGATATTATTCAATGAAAGTATCCAAGCGAGTTATAGCTGGCAAAGCAAATGGGCAGTAGTACGCACTGGCGATATACGTGCTGCTTCTCCTGAACACCGCATACTTTTGGAAAAGTCGGAGGAGATAATACCGAACCACCAAAGATTATTTGATGAATTACAGAAAAGTATTGCCAATCAAATCAAAGAAAAGATAAATAACTATTATAAAGCCTATTAGTAAGAGGTAAGAGGTACGAAATAAGAAGTACGCCGTTAAATAATTGCCTGTCAGTTTTTTACCAATTTTTATTCCTTAAAAGAAGATTGGCGATGTTTTTGTCATCGCCAATCCAAAATTTCTGTAGGTTATCCTACGCTTCCTTCTAAACTGATGGCTAATAATTTTTGAGCTTCTACGGCAAATTCCATCGGAAGTTGGTTTAGTACTTCTTTGGCATAGCCATTCACGATAAGTGCTACAGCACTTTCGGTGTCGATGCCTCGTTGGTTACAATAAAAGAGTTGGTCTTCTGCTATTTTTGAGGTAGTAGCTTCGTGTTGTACGGTTGCAGTAGGATTATGTACGTCAATATAAGGAAAAGTATGCGCTCCGCATTTGTCGCCCATAAGCAAGGAATCACATTGCGAATAGTTTTGTGCATTTTCGGCGCGTTTGTGTATCAACACTTGCCCCCGATACGAATTATGACTCTTGCCTGCCGAAATACCCTTAGATACAATACGGCTTTTGGTATTTTTGCCCATGTGTACCATTTTTGTACCTGTATCAGCTTGTTGATAGTGGTTTGTAACCGCTACCGAGTAAAATTCACCAATAGAATAATCGCCTTTTAGAATACAGCTTGGATATTTCCAAGTAATGGCTGAACCTGTTTCTACTTGTGTCCAAGAAATCTTAGAGCGAACACCACTACAAATACCTCGTTTAGTTACAAAATTGTAAATACCACCTTTGCCATTTTTATCACCAGGATACCAGTTTTGAACGGTTGAGTACTTTATTTCTGCATTGTCCATCGCTATAAGTTCAACGACTGCGGCATGGAGTTGGTTCTCATCTCGCATGGGTGCGGTACAACCTTCCAAATAACTTACATAGCTATTATCATCAGCAATAATCAAAGTGCGTTCAAACTGCCCCGTATTTTTTTCATTGATACGAAAGTAAGTAGAAAGCTCCATAGGGCAACGCGTGCCTTTTGGAATGTAACAGAATGAACCATCACTAAACACCGCAGCGTTAAGTGCGGCAAAATAATTATCTGTAACAGGCACTACCGAGCCTAAGTATTTGCGCACCAAATCGGGGTGATTTTTGATAGCTTCGCTCATAGAGCAGAAAATAATACCCAGCTCTCCTAATTTCCCTTTGAAAGTAGTTGCAATAGATACGCTATCTATAACGGCATCAACGGCTACACCCGTAAGCATTTTTTGTTCTTTCAATGAAATGCCTAATTTCTCAAAAGTAGCTAAAAGCTCAGGGTCGACCTCATCTAAACTATTGAGTGAAACGCTTTGCTTTGGTGCGGCATAGTATATAATCTCTTGATAATCAATAGTTGGGAACTTTACATTTTGCCACATAGGGTTGCGCATGGTCAGCCATTGATAATAGGCGTTTAGTCGCCACTCAAGCATCCATTCAGGTTCGTTCTTTTTGGCAGAAATAAAGCGGATTGTATCTTCTGTAAGCCCTTTTGGAGCATTATCACTTTCAATGTTGGTTGTAAAACCGTATTTATAATCCGCGTTTATGTGCGCTTCCAATACATCAACTTCTTGGCTCATAAGGTACTGTTATTTAGAATGAGTTTAATTAGGTGCAAAAGTATAACAAATTTTCGTAAAAGATGCTTTTTTTAGTTAAAAAACATGGTGTTTTATTTTTGCTCAATAAATGAGCTGATTTTATGGATTAGTATTTTTTTAAAAACTCGATAAAAATAAATACAAGTAATTGATAATCAGTATTTTAATTAAATAAATTATTTTCAAAATATTTAGCAAAATATTTGGAAATGCAAAATATTTGAGCTATCTTTGTGTATCTAAATCAGACAATACATATATTACGCAAAACGAAAAGATTTATGAATACTCCCTCCCTCCATTCCAAAGAGCAAGTTGTGAAGGCATTTCTTGCCCTCCTTGCTGACCGCAAAGCCGCAAAAGCGAAAATTGCTACAAAGGAAGAACTCGCGCTCCGCGCCCAAGAAAAGGATTTGGTAACCAAAGTTGCAGGTTACACTTCAAACAGCATTGTAACCGAACTTGCCTCCCTACAGCTTGAGCTGGGCAATTCCCTTGAAACCCTTGCCTCCCAATTGGACAGTGAGCTTCAACGTTTAGAGGATTTACGGAAGTCAATCGACATTCAACAAGCGTATTACCAACAAGTGTTGGACACGCAAGTAGCCGCAGATGCCTTGTACATCTTGAACCAAGAACATACAGCTTGGCTTGCCTCCCACGAGGATGAGAAAAAACGCACCTTCACTGACCTCGATGCCCAAACCACACAGAAACGTATTGATTGGGAAAAAGAACAACAAGAACGAACTCTCTCGCAAGCAGAAATGCTTGATAACCTCAAGGCAGAACGCGACAAAGAACTTGCCTTATATGTGTATGAGCTAGACAGGCTTTACAAAATTGAAACTGACCAATACGAAGAGAAAAGAAAAATGGCAGAAAGGCAAATCGCAGAAGCCTCTCTACAAAAACTTAAAAACTGGCAACAACGTGAGAAAAACTTAGACCTCCAAAAAGATAAACTCGCCGAATATAAAAAACGAACAGACGGATACGAAGAGGAGCTAAAAACAACTACCCAAAAAGCTCGCGAAGACGCTATCAAAGACGCTTCTAAAGAAACTAAAGTACGCGCAGAGTTGCTGGAAAAAGAAGTGGAAGGCAAGAAACAAACCTTTGAACTCCAAATCGTATCGCTTGAAAGTGTTATCGTGAAAAATACGGAGCAAATAGAACGACTCGCCTCCGAACTCAAAGAGGCACTAACACAAGCGCAAAGTTTATCGCTCAAAGTAGTGGAACGAATTAAAGCCGAGAAATAAAACCTTAAAAAGCCCTGTATTTGCAGGGCTTTTTGTATTTTTACACACCATTTAACCATAAGCTATAAGTTTTACAACTATAAATTATTGATTATCAATTTTTTACAATATGCTTGCTACCTTGCCTACCCTTATTTTTAGTGAGCCTACTTACAATAGTATCCACGCTTTGCTTATTGCACAAGGCACAGAAACACTGTTTGAAGGCTATTTTAATGGCTATTATGCAGATTTAAAGCATGAGGCACAATCTATTACGAAAAGTATTCAAGGCTTATTAGTAGGTATTGCTATCGATAAAAAGTTTATTCCAAGCCTTGATGTTAAAATAAAAGGCTATTTTCCACAATACCAGCACTTGGATTGGAAGGCAGGCAAGGACGAAATCACACTCCGTCACTTGCTTACTATGACGGCAGGATTACAATGGAATGAAGCAGAAATGCCTTATTCAGCCTACTATCAAAATGATGCAAACCTACACATGATGCAACAGGATTGGATAGCCTATCCCTTGAGCAAACCCATGTTGCACAAAGCGGGGACATCTTTTGCCTACAGCAGTGCATCGCCTGTTTTAATTTCGCACATTTTGCGCGAAGCTACAGGTTTGCCAAATGAATTATTTGCCTTGCATTATTTGTTTGCACCTTTAGGCATTACAGATTATAGCTATCAAAAAAGCCCACACGACCAAGATATTTTGGCTGACATTGATTTACTGCCTACCGATTTACTAAAAATAGGGCAGATGGTGCTTAGAAAAGGGCATTATGGACAACATCAAATTGTGCCACGCACATGGATAGAAGCCTCAACTTCCCCTCAAATCCAATTCAAAACGGCAGGCAAGAGTTATGGACTTATGTGGTGGCTCGATACGCTTCTGCTCGCTGATGGGCAATCTATCTCTTGTCAATATGCGTGGGGGTACGGTGGACAGCATATTTTTGTTATCCCAATGTATGATTTGGTGGTTGTTACTACTGGCGGTTATTATGATGTTACTTTGGCAAATGCGCCTTTTGAGTTACTGAGAAAGCATATTCTACCATTTATGGATAGTAATTTTCAGTATTAAACCGCAAATTTTTAAATATTTAAATGTACTTAATTCAAAAAACTATCAGTAGTGCGTTTGCCCATACTGATAGTTTTTATGTACAAATAGCAAGTAAAAAATCTTGAAAAGGTAATTTACACAAACATTATTTTGTGAAATAGTATATTATACCAATACCTTTTTCATAAACGTAGGAATGGCAAAACACCCACTGAACAATGGGGGGTTCACGTATTGAAGGTTTGGACTCATAGCCTCAAGTTCAGCTATACGTGCATGACTTTTTTCAGTATAATTTTTAGAAGCGAAGGCAAAAGACCACGTGCCACTTGGATAAAAAGGAATAGCCGAAATGTACATGGTTGTATAAGGGAAAATGCCATTTAGCACACCAAATAGTTCCTTTTGCACTTTTTGAAAATAGTAAGGGCTTTCTGCTTGTGCCGCCATCAAGCCATCTGGCTTCAATGCCCGACTGACTTTGCGGTAAAAATCAGCCGAGAACAAGCCTTCTGCGGGGCCTGCAGGGTCTGTTGAATCTATCAAAATAACATCAAAGGCATTTTCAGCATTTTCAATGTATTTGATGCCGTCATCAATCAGCAGTGTAAGACGCGGATTATCCAATTCACAAGCAACAGTAGGAAAGAACTCACGTGATTTTTCCACCACAAGTCCATCAATTTCGACCATTACGCACTCCTCTACACAAGCATGACGCAATACCTCGCGTGCCGCACCTCCATCACCGCCACCTATTATTAGCACACGCTTTGGATTGGGGTGTGCAAAAAGCGGAATATGCGCTATCATTTCATGATAGGCAAACTCGTTCGCTTCTGTGAGCATAACTGCACCATCGAGAATCATCATATTCCCAAAGTGTGGCGTTTTAACTATTTGTAATTTTTGGTATTCACTTTGTCCCTCGAACAAGGTTTCACCAATTTTGATGGATACACGTGCGCCTAAGTCAAAGACTTGCTCATCGAGTTCCTCATTAAACCATTGATTCATAAATATTTAAATGGGTTTTAGTTATTTTGTGCTGCAAGTTAGGCGTTTTTTAGAAAATAGCCTCATATCACATAAAAAAAACCCACCCAAAATGGGTAGGTTTTGCTTTTTAGAATTCCCACATATTGTGTTCAAATTCCATAAGGTTGTATTCTATTTTTTGTGATTCGTACAACACTTTTTTAGCCGCTTGAGGGCTATCTCCAAACTCATCATTGATAATAACTACAATGTCTTTATCATCAGGGTTAGATACTTTGGTGATACGCGAGCTAAACAAGCGCAATTCAAAAGCATCAGCTAAACTTTTGTGTTGTTTAGGGTTTTCAGGATTGTACCAATGCGCCCTTAAATCTTCAAAAGTACCCTTCAATTGTGAGGAGTCGTAAGTAGTTTTGAAATACTCATACAAATCTTTATACTTAAACGTTGCCATAGCCTCATCACCTAAGTCAGAAGAAGGGGTGGTACCTTGAGGTATGTAGATAGTTACCGACTGTATATCCCAATACATACGTGAGCGACGACGGTCGAAAATTAAGTCTTCTTTTACCTCTAAAATATATACTTCAGATGGGCGCAAGGTTGCATTAGCACTCACAGCAGAACTAAAATAAGTGAACTTATTTAAGAAAGCTGTATCTATCATGGGTTCGCTAAAACCTGCATCACGAGGACTGGCTTTTGGCACATAAGGTTGTAGTTTTTTATCCTTTACACCTTCCTTAATAACGGCTGTGATTTCATTTTCAAGTGCAAAGAAAGGTTTATTTTGCTTTTCGAGCAGGTTAATCTTTCTCAAGACGGTTGTACGGTACATCACATCATCTTCCAAGATGGGACGCACAGAGTTAGGATTGTATCCTTGCGGTCCGATTTGCGCAAATGTCGACATTGACATAGTGAAGCAGACACACAGCATAACACCAAAGATTTTTTTCATAATTTTTAACAGGGTTTATTATTTTGAGGTTTGTTTAAATGAACGTAAAAAAATTTTTTTTGTTGTATTTTTAGCTATAATTTACCATATTAACAGCTCTTTACCTTTTGATAGGGTCTATCACTTCATATTCTTTTTTGAGGGTGAAAGTAGTATCTTTGCCTTTTTGATTAATAGTAATTGTGCCTGTCCATGTTTGTTTGCCCTTGCCTGCAGCTATAAATTCAAC
>JAYTNK010000234.1:0-10306 GCA_043748375.1 Cytophagales bacterium | reverse complement strand
AAATTAGACGCGCTTATGTGCAGTGTGTCTAATTTCGTAACTTTTGCTTGTTTTCAAATCGCAGGGTAGCAACTAAAGTTACTTAACCAAAGTAGCCTCATCTTTTGAAACCTCTTTGTAGAGTTTTTGTTGCAAGCGGCGAGTGGCTTCAGATGAAATAGCTTGCCTATCAAATAACAACTTAGTATTTTTATCGACAAGGAGTGTAAGTGTTTCCTCATTTATAGCATGGATTTTCCCATGCAAACCGCCTATAGTTACTACTATTTCGCCCTCTTTCATAGATGTACGAAAGGCGAGTTGCTCCCGTTGCTTTCGGCGTTGTGGCGCATACATATAAAAATATAATATCAAAATAACACCTCCAAAAAGGAGTACTTGCGATAAAATCTGCCCCGTTGTGAGGTCTGCGGCTAATAAAAGCATAAGGAAATAGGTATTTAGTTATTTGTTATAGCTTATATAAGCTACTTTTTAATTTTACTAATTTTATCTTTTATAGTTTGTGGAATATCTTTTTCATTTTCTAGGTGAAAAGCATGATATAAGGCTATATTTTCTCTGTGAGCGTAAAATGTAATATATCGCTTATTTTCAGCGTCATAATTATACAGTACTTTACTACTGTTTGACTTTTCCGCAATCGCTTCGTTCAAGAGCTTTTCTATTTTTAAAATATCCCCAACAGGATGAAGGTATAAAATAGAAACATCTTCATCTTTATTGTTTTTACGTTTTACAGCATCATGTTTAGTATGATGCTCAAATTTTCGTTTTCTATCTAACCAATCTTGAAAATTTTGTGGATTATCACAAAAAAAAATTCTTTCAAAATCTGTTGAATAATATTGACTTGTTGTATCATCACGCATAACAAAAATGGGATGCATATATTTATTTTTAATCAGCGTTACCAATAAACATCTTTGCTCATAATAAACTTGTTTGTCTATTATTTGACATAAAATATCATTATCTTGTATAGATAAGTTATGTTCGCTATGTTGCCACTTGTAATAATTTATGCCGTTTTTACTGTTAAATTCTATAGGTTCTCCAAGTTTAATTATTTTTTGAAGAAGCCGTAAAATTCCGCCTTCAAAAAAACCATCTAATTCACCAATAGATTTATCAAAAAAACAATCTATATCTTTTTGATTAAATATAGTATCAATAAATTCAAATAATTCTTTTTCTAATGACGCATCAGCCCCTTCAAAAGCAGCCTTTAAATATATACAATCATCATCTGAAAGTTTATCAAAATAGATGTGTTTTCTCATATCATTCTGCGTAAATCAATGTCTATTTGGTCGAAAAAATCGTTAGAAGCATTTTTAATCCTACCTTTTTCAGAAATAATAATAGGTACAACTTGGTTAAGTTGAGTAGTTTCATGACGATTAAAAAATAACATATTGATATTTTCATTACTGATACCAACTTTATTGTTTTTGTAATGTTGATAAGCCGCAACAAGACACCCATTTATAACATGGTCGCTATGTGTTTCACAAAAAATCTGAACACCATTTTGTGCCGCAAGAGCCATCAGTTCTGTTATTTTAGATTGCCCTTTGGGGTGCAAATGTGCTTCTGGATTTTCGATAATTATCAAATCACCTTTTTCAGCAGTCAGTAAGGCTAAAATAACAGAAAATGTATAGCTAATACCAAAGCCTACATTAAAAGCCTTGAAAGGTTTGCGCGGTATTGCTCCTACAGAAAAGCTGTATTTTTGCTCAATAGAGGTGGCATTTTCTTCATTTACAGAGGCTACTTGTACGTTGGGGCTTATTTCGCCAAGCCATGCATTTACTTGGCTTTCTAAACTTAAATCTATATTTTTGGTGGGGAAAGATAAAGCTGGAATAGGTATTGGTTTAGCTCTATTGGTTACGAAGTAGTGCATAGCATAGCGTCCATCTATACCAAAATTTTTATGTTGAACACTTAAATTATTTTTTGGTAATTCATTTTGATTGGCTATTCTATTTGCTTGTATGTATTGAAATTTATTTTTTTGAAAAATTGATTTTTCAAAAATATTTTTTTGAAAATCATGTGAAATAGCTATAACATTATATCCTTGATTTTCTAAATTAGTTTGTATATCATAGCCATAATTTTCTGTTTGTATTGAGCCTTGTTTATTATCAGAAAATTTAATGGAAAATTGTAGATATGGTTCTTTTTCCTCAAAATCTTGATAAATAATATCTTCATAGTTACCCAACACTACCAAATCACCTTTTTCCGTATTTTCACCTAAGTATAATGATTTAGTTGTTTTAGTAAGAAAATCTTTTAGATGCGATTGTCTAAGTAAAAGCAATGCTTGGATAAGCGTAGATTTACCCATACCATTCATACCTGTTAAAATGTTAAGGTTTTGACAAGTAACTTGTATATTTTTTAAAGATTTAAAGTTTTTTATACTAATTTCTTTTATCATTTTAGTTTTATATTTTAAAATTAATGGTTATTTAGCATTTGTTGCACAGCTGCATCTTGTGTATTTATTTGTATTCTTTGGGCTTGGTCTGAAAATTCTTTTTGCTTAGATTCTGAAAGTCTGCTCGCATTGATGGATTGATACAACTTTTGTTTTACATATTCTGGAGTGGGTGGAAGAATATAATGCACTTGTGTAGCGTATTCTAATAGACTACGTTGTACATGGCGTGGCAATTCGGAAAAATATTTGCCTTCAAATTCTATAGGCAAGAAGTTCAAGTTGTGCAACTTATAAGCATTATTTTTTACGAATTGTCCCAGTGCCTCTAACCGTTCTAAGCCATCAACTACTACCCATTCCCAATAATTTGATGATTCTAAATCAAAATAAAAAAATGGTGTTGGGTGTTTGAGTATAAGCGACTCGATGTATTGGCTCTTTGTGGTTATATCCCAAACAGTTTGTTCTGAATACCACGCGGAGTAATTGTTTCTATGTTGTCGTTTTATTTGCTCATGATTAAACTTAACAATAAGCTGTTCTAAAGAAATACCATTATACTTTATGTTGATTTTCGTCAAATCCACCATGTGTTTATTTAGATTAGTTACGCAAAAGTACGTCAATATAATCAAATTTACAAATTAGGCTTCCGCAACCTCAATCCATCGCCCATCTTCCTTAATCAATTCAATCAATTCATCTACGGCGTTTGCAGTGGGAACAGTCTTTTTCACTACCGTCTGCCCTCTGTAGAGTGTAATGCGGTCTTTGCCCGAACCTACATAACCATAATCTGCATCAGCCATTTCGCCAGGTCCGTTTACGATACAGCCCATGATGCCAATTTTTACGCCCTTAAGGTGTTCGGTGCGTTGGCGTATTTTCGCGGTGGTTTCTTGTAAATCAAACAAAGTGCGCCCACAACTTGGACAAGAAATGTACTCTGTTTTGGTAATACGTGTGCGTGCCGCTTGCAAAATACCAAAGGCTATTTGGTTCACTGTTTTTAGACAGGCAAGACTTTCTGTTTTTTGGGTAGGGAAGGTGTTAAGTGTAAGCATTACGCCATCACCAAAACCATCAATCAACAATCCACCCAAGTCTGTAGCTGAATAAAGTTGTAAGGTTTCAGTGTCTAAAGAGGCAGGATAAGAACGTTTGAAAATCATAGGTGGATAATGCGCTTCTTCAAATAATTTGTGCCACTCTGAAATAAAATCAATGAACGTATATCTTACATCTTGCATACCATGTTCTACTCCATTTTCAATAATGAAGACGGCATTTTTATGTTTTTGCAACAAGCGAAAAGAGTTCGTGTCTACATAATCAAAATAAATAAAGTTCAGTTCAGTATGTGTCTTGCCTACTTTTTCAGCATTCATAAATTCATAAGTACTTTCAAAAAGCGGGTAGGCAAGTTCTTTTTCGTCTTTCCAAGTGCCATAATCTTGAATAGCCTTCAAACCGTTAGGCATCATAAAAGGCACTTTTTGCTTGCCGAGATACACAAAATCGCTTGCTGTATCATTACTTCCCCACTTGTCCGTAAGGGGTAGGTAAGTATAGCCAAACGCCTTAAAATCAGTCATTTCTATATTCTCTACTTGGCTAAAGTCTGCTATAACACGAGGCACATTTGATTTACCTATATTCAAAACTTCATGTGTTTCATTTTTTGTATAAGAAAATGGAGAGTAGAACTTGCCTTCTACAAAATAATCGTCTTCTATTCCAGCCGCAGGGTCTTCTATTTTTCTATTTTCATACCTCGCCACCAATTTCCTACCTACAGGCATTTCAAATTCGGGGTCTTCGGTAAGGCTTACGCGTACTGTATCGCCCAAGCCGTCTTCGAGCAAAGTGCCTATGCCCAATGCCGATTTGATGCGTCCATCTTCGCCATCGCCTGCCTCCGTAACGCCTAAATGCAAGGGATAAGCTTTGAACTTGCCTGCCTCTAACTGATTGACTAAGAGGCGATAAGCCTGCACCATGACTTGGGTATTGCTGGATTTCATGGAAATGACAATATTGTAAAAATTTTCATCTTCGCATATCCGCAAAAACTCAAGCGCAGATTGCACCATACCCATCGGATTATCGCCATAACGACTCATAATCCTATCTGATAATGAACCATGATTCGTACCAATCCGCATGGCTGTTCCATATTCTTTACAAATACGTACCAAAGGAATAAATTTTGCCCTGATGCGTGCTAATTCAGCTTCGTAGGCAAGTTCTGTGTATTCTATAGTTTCAAAGCGTTTGCGGTCTGCATAATTGCCAGGGTTTACACGTACTTTTTCTACAATACGTGCCGCCACTTCTGCCGCATTGGGCGTAAAGTGAATATCAGCCACCAAAGGCGTTTTATAACCACGTTTACGTAATTCAGCTTTGATATTTGCCAAATTTTCTGCCTCTTTAATACTTGGTGCTGTAATCCGCACATATTCGCAACCCGCCTCAATCATACGAATAGACTGTTCTACCGAACCCAAAGTATCCATCGTATCGATGGTGGTCATAGACTGCACACGTATAGGATTCTTGCCTCCCAATGGCACATCACCTATATTGACTTCAATAGTTTCGCGTCTTTTATATTCAAAAAGCGAGGCACAATAGCGGAAATGAGTGATTTGGTCAGCGAGTTGCATAAAGGGTTCGTATAAAAATAATTCGTATGACAATGATTTATCTGCAAAGGTAACAAATTGTTAGAAGATTTAACATGAAAAAATAGCTTTTCTTGTAAACAAAAGTTATCTTTGCGAAAAATAACCGCCTTATTTTCACATACTCACTTGATTAAAAGGCATTTATAACGAATATCTAATAACCACTTAACCAATTTTTCATGTTACAATATATTATTTGGGATGCAAGCCCAGAAATTTTTCGTATTGGCTGGTTTGCCTTGCGTTGGTATGGTTTGTTGTTTGCGCTTGGTTTTTTGTTTGGATACAATATCATGGCGCGTATTTTCAAATGGGAAGGCAAGCCAGAAAAAGACTTAGACCGTTTATTTTTGTTTACTATTATCAGTACGGTAGTAGGGGCAAGATTGGGTCATGTGTTTTTTTACGAACCTGCCGATTATCTTGCTAATCCTATCAAAATTCTGATGGTTTGGGAGGGTGGCTTGGCAAGTCATGGCGCAGCAGTCGCTATCCTTATAGGCATTTATTTGTATGCACGAAGTAGCAAAGGGCAAAGTTTTTGGTGGGTAATGGATAGACTTGTTATAACGGTTGCACTTGGTGGCGCACTCATACGCACAGGCAACCTAATGAATTCAGAAATTATAGGTAAGCCTTTTGCAGGTTCTTACGCGCTGGCTTTCACACATAGCCTCGATGATGCCCTAGAAAGTTCATATCCTGAAATAAAATTTAAGTATGCACGCAAAACAGCAGGGGCAGGCAAGGACACACTTATAAAAGGTATTACTTATAAACCTATCCAAATAGATTTATATTTCCAAGACAAAACTTCTCCTGAAGTTGCCACACAATTTACCCAAACACAAGTACAATACTTGATCAATCAAGGTTCAGAAGTCCAAAAACATTATAGCACTTTGGGTAAACCACTGAAAATAAAGACGATAGAAGATAAGAATTATACCATTATTCGAACTGATGCCTATACAATACCGCGCCACGCAGGGCAGTTTTATGAAGGGATTTCTTGCTTCTTATTATTTGGCTTCTTGTTTTTACTGTATAAAAGACAAAAAGAACGGACTCCCGAAGGACAATTATTTGGTATATTTATGATTGTTTGTTTTGGATTGCGCTTTTTCTATGAATTTTTGAAAGAAAATCAAGTGGATTTTGAAAGCAAGCTAACCTATAACATGGGGCAGTTGCTTAGCATTCCTGCTATTCTTATTGGAGTGGTTGTATTGATTATTTCTTTTATGCGCAAAAAAACAAAGTAGCAAAAGCCCTCTCTTTATTTTAAGAGAGGGCTTTTTTGTAAAAAGCCTGTCATCGCATAACAAAATTTGCCTCTTCTAAGATTTACCGAAGTATGCTCCGCATACATAAAATCGTGGGTAACAAGTAAATCCACAACTTTCTAAGAACCAAAAACTTACAATCTATCCGCCAATAGTATAACCTGCTCGCCTGCCATTAAAGTAGTAGCCAACAAATAACTTTCTCCGCCTTCAGCAATATACATTTTTTGACGAATTTGAGCGACTGTATCACGAAAATTGCGTGCTATCACATGGGCTTTCATGGCAGGCAAGGCTTTTTTGATAGCCTCTTTCTTGTAAGGCAGGACAGCCTTTAGTTCAAATACGCGTGCTGGAATATCAAGTATGCGCTCTGCACTTGTATAAAAATGACTGTGTGTATGCAGTTTAGCCAGTTTATATTGTACAGAAAAACTTTTAAATGCACCTGCTTTCAGTATAGCAGGCAAGGGTTCGTAAATATAACGCAAAGGCTCACTATATTGTGGCTTAGCCTCACTTTCTTGGGTAGGCAAGAAAGAAAAAATTTGTATAGCCGTAGGAAGTATAGTGGTAGCATAAATCTGAACTTCCTTTCTGAATTGAAGCGGTAGAGTAGGGGTGAGGTGAAACAATAGCTCCTTAACTTCTTGCCCATGCGCTATTACATATACAGCCTCTACACAACCAAGTGCTTCGCACGCTTGTGTAATATCTAATAAAGGAGATGTTTTTAGCCAAATATTTTTTGTTTTTTCAAACATAAGAGGCAGTAAATTAAGCACATCAGGCTCATAATCAGCTAATAAAACTAATTTTTGACCTTGCCTACCGCGCCGAGCAGGGTCTATATAAAAGGCATCAAATTTTCCGCATTCTTGTAAGAAAGAGCCAGCTGTTTGATTTTTGAAAAAAATATTGGTTTGCCCTAATTGCTGAAAATTATGTCGCACAATGTCATGCAAATCAGTATTCGACTCTATGTGCCAAACTTCTGACGCTTTTTGCGCAAGAAAAAAAGTATCTACACCCAATCCACCTGTTAAATCTGCGATATGATTTCCTTCTATTAAACTACTTTTATAAGCGGCAGTTTGCGCAGAAGAGGCTTGTTGAAAAGCAAGCGAAGGTAGCAAAAGCATCGGCTTACCTGCCCACACCGCTATTTTATCGGCTATTTTTCGCCATGAATCCAACTGTTCAAGGACTTCAGGAAAAGGAATATTTGGAAATTTAGCCTTTTGAAATGCCAATTTATCTAAAGAAATATGCTCATGCGTATGTAAAAAAGTTTGTGCTTCAGGGGTTAGTAAGGAGTTCCAAGCAGATTTCATTTTCGTTCTCAAATTTTTTAGCTAAATTGCAAAAAAAAGGTATCTTTGCAAAGGCATTTGCAGAAATTTTGAAATATAACCTTTTTATACTCAATATAAAATATTAATTCAAATAACATAGGTTTTTAATTCTTATTGAGCAAATAATAAAACTACTAATATTATTTTATATTTAGTAACTATGAATTTTTTAATTCTCTTATTTATGCGTTTATTGGCTATAGTTTGTGCTTTTTTATGTGTGCAGGTTTCTTTTGCACAAACCGCCCCGCTTTACAGCAACGAATTTTTAAACATAGGCGTTTCGGCTCGTGCCTTAGCTATGGGCAATACACAAACTGCTATCGTTCAAGATGTTACAGCGGGTTATTGGAATCCTGCGGGACTTTTGGGTATCAAAACTCGCTATGAAATCTCGGCTATGCATGCTGAACAGTTTGGCGGAATTGCCCAGTATGATTATGTTAGCTTTGCTACCCCTGTAGATTCAAACAGTCATATTGGCGTGTCAGCTATTCGTTTTGGCGTAGATGATATTCCTGATACGCGCTTCTTGTATGATGCGAGTGGTAACATCAACTATGACAATGTGCGTTATTTTAGTGCCTCAGATTATGCCTTTTTGGTATCTTATGCCAAACGTACTAAGTGGCTGGGTGGCTTAAATTGGGGAGCGAGTGCCAAAATAATTTATCGAAATGCAGGTAATTTTGCCAATGCGTTTGGTTTTGGAATAGACGTTGGCGCGCAATGGCGAAAAGGTAATTGGCAGGTAGGTGTAATGTTGCGCGATATTACTACTACATTTAATGCGTGGACACATAACAACACACTTTTATATGATGTCTATGTTCAAACAGGCAATCGCCTTGCTAAGAATTCTACAGAAGTTACCTTGCCGCGTGCTATTTTAGGTGTAGCACGCCATTTCAAAATAACAGAAAAAATAGGTGTTTTAGCTACTGTTGAAACTATTACAACCTCTGACGGCAGGCGAAATGTGCTTCTGCCTACTAATCGATTCTCTACAGATATTGCGGGCGGAGTAGAAACTGATTATAAAAAAACAGCCTTTTTGCGCTTTGGCATCAACAATTTCCAACAAATTAAAAATCTAAGTGGCACAGGGACTATGTGGCGTTCGCAATTCAATTTTGGCATGGGCGTGCAAATCAAACGCTTTACCATCGATTACGCGCTTACACGCAATTATACAGACAAAGAGTCGGGTGCGCTATACTCTAATATTTTCTCGTTGAAATTAGGGTTTTAATTTTAAGTATTTTAGATTATTGTTTAAGTAGGCAAGCACCTCAAAATACCAAGAAAACCCGCTACAATCACTTGTGAAAATTATAAAACAATAATACAAAAAAGGTACAAACGTGAGTTTGTACCTTTTTACCATTCAAAAACAATAAATTATATTATTTATTCATTTATAAACATTTTATCAGGTATTATAAGTTTTACCTAATATTCGTTATCATCATAGCGTTTTTTGTAGCCATTATTGCCACCGTTGTTATAGCTGCTTCCGCCGTTATTTCCACCATTATTTCCACTATTGTTATAGGGTTTATTATAGGGTTTATTATAAGTGCTTCCTCCACCTTGTTGGCTACTTCCGCCACGTTGTTGTTTGATAGCCTGCATCTCTTCGCGTGGGCGAGCTTGTTGCACTACCATTGCCTTACCATCAGTTTCGAATGCGTTTAGCGCATTAATTGCTTCTTGCCCCTGTTCGTCAGACGACATCTCTACAAAGCCAAAGCCACGTGAACGACCTGTTTCATGGTCAAGGATAACTTTAGCTGAAGTAACTTCACCATAAGCTTCAAACATTTCACGAAGTTGGTCTGTTTGAACCTTAAAACTCAAATTGGTTACAAAAATGTTCATTGAAATTTAAATAAAAAAGAATAAGGGATTTTGAGTTACGATATCTATTTGATTTAGATATAAAAAACCCACAGTGCAAAGTTACGGTTTGTTTTTGAAATACCAAATTTTTTACGTTTTTTTTGAAAATATTTTTGTTTTACTTATTTTCAAATACTAAAAGAGCATTCGCAAGGTATTTAATTAGGTTGAGATACCGTATTTGAACCAATTGATAGCCTTTCGAATGAGGCTTCTTTTGAAAAATTTTTTGAAATTGCTTTTTATACTTTTATCTATGGTTATCGTGGCAGGCAAGTCGCAAAGTCCGTTATCTATCATTACCTCATACTTATCTGTTGAAGGTGTGTGTGTACCTGACTTATCCGCCCCAATATTCAGAATTTTTGAGCGTGTTGGATATAAGCAATAAGCGCCTTGCCTAAAATGTGTGTACGCCCATCGAATAGCCCACGAATTAATTTCACCTTTTTGTTGTCGCAAAAGCATAACGCTTAAATCATCACCCCCAGCATTGAATGCTTTTCGTTCTGTCTTGTTGGCTATAAAAGATTGAAAATCAGCTATTTCCCAATCAGCTTTTGCCCAACGGTCTTGCCATGTTGCCCAGCCCCATGAGGAGGGGCGCGGACATAC
>JAYTNK010000233.1:0-4927 GCA_043748375.1 Cytophagales bacterium | reverse complement strand
ATAACCAGTGCCTACTTGTAATTGATTGGGGCGCAACGGAATTTTGTATTGATAATATCCCTCCACACTGCTAATGGTATTATCTACGTTCATGTCTTCATTATCAGGCAAGTTCGAAGAAGATGGCGTATTATCGCCAACGCTACCAACGAGTGGCGTATTGCCATCCATACCATTGAACCGCTTGTAGCGTTCTATGATTTGCATATTCGCCGCATTTTTATCCTCCCCCAAAAAGTAATCAAAATTATCTCCTGAAATATCTTGCAAAATCCGTGTTTTAGCCGCCACATCTGTTATATTGGTATTTACAGCATTTACAAAAGGTGCAAAATTTGTAAAGCCCACTTCGTCTGTGCTTCGCAAGCCATCAAGTCCTACGTCTTGATTAGGACGCGAATCGGCATTGTTGGGGAACGCATTATTTAAATATTGTTGGTTGGTAACTCTTCCCCAAGGTGTAGCAGTGCTTTTGGTAATGTCGCCATCTTCAGGTAAACCGTTTTCGAATCCGTGCCGACCATCAGGTACAATATCTTCAGAAATATTACCCAAATTGATATAAATATCCGCGCCTGTATTGTTGTTCGTATTCAAACGCCCGTCCAGCACACGCCCGTTTGCACCTTTTAAGAATGGATCCATCAACCAAAACTCTAAGTATTCAATATTCGCGTTATCAAAGTCAATATCGGACGTAATCGCTCGCGTAAGCGAAGCGAAGTTTTGGCGCGGGTTTTTCAATAAACCTGTCGAGGTCAAGTCAGGATTATAGTTATATTGACCACGTTCTTCTGGGAAAAACGCCATGTCAAATATCATTTCGTTCAGTTGTATTTGTTGTCTGTTTCGATTAGGAAATACCTCCTGCGTTTGGATAGCTCGAACATAGTGATTTTCCAATTCAATATTAGGCGGTGTGCGAGCATCGCCCCTATAAAACAAATTGTCCACGTTGTACCAAGCCAATTTTGCCCGTTTGAAGGCATAATCCAACCCAACTGAATTTGCCCCTGCGAATTGTTGCGGGGTAGCCCCTAATTTCCAACCGACTTGTGGATTGCGCGTAAAGTTAAACGAGGTGCGTGTGCCTTCAAAGTCATCAATCAAAGAAACATCTTTGCTGAACTTGCTGGCGCGAGGGTTGAGTTGGGCAAACTCGCCTGAAAAAGCCACATCAGATTCTGCTTTTGTACTAATGAATGGCAAGGCATCGATTAAGCGCGTTAGCATACGCGATTTAGATTTATAGTTCACATCAAAGCCAAACATACGGTTATTGACAGGCTCTTCGAGCAAGTTTACACGCGTAATAACAGGGCGTTCGGCAAGGCTAAGGTAAGTAGTGCCTAATGATAATTCACCATCTTTATGCTTAAATACTTCATAATCAAGGCGTGTACCAAATAAACGCCGTTGCTGAAAATTGAATAAGTCGGCTTTTTCAAAACTAATATCTATTTGTTTGTCTTTGAGCGAAGCGTCTAAAATATCGACCTGCCCTGTCGAATAATCCACCGTATATTGCGTGCCTTCTACTAAAGGTATGCCACCCATTGTAACCTTCACGGAGCCAGGCGGAATATTTAGACCAGGCAATGACACATTCTGCCCAACCGAACCTTCATAACTGCCCACCAAGAAAAATTTGTTTTTGTCAGCCGCTTGCAAGGCATCTGCTTTGGTAGAGCGGTAAAGTTGTGTAAAAACATACTTATTGATAAATCCTGTTTCGGCTACAGGGTCAAATTTGAGTTGGCGGAGGTCTGTATTAAAATTTGACTTGCCTACTAAATTACTACCAAATGGCTCAAGGACAGGGAAGATGACTTTGCCATTTTTCGAGTCCATTGTAACACCCTCTATATAATCCACATTTCCATCAGGCTGAGGGTCATTTTGAGAGTTCAGGCGGTCAAGGTTCATCACGCGCAAGAGTGGTTGGTCGCGGGTGCGTACTCCCTCTTGAAGGGTAGGGTTGTCAATGCCTGTAAGGTCATCACGATAAATAACACGCAATAAAAAATTTTGTTGATTGATAGATGAGGCGTTTAAGGCATACACGTTTTTCATCATCAAATCCCACGTAGGCAAGTCTAAACGAATAGATTTGGGACGCAATAATTTCAGTTTGATTACTTCATCTTGCCCGCGCGCGGCGTAATCATCTGTCAGCTCGCCTACCTTATAAACTTTGCCGTTCAGTGTGTATTCATACGCAATGGCAAGAGCTTCATCATTGCGAAGCGGTGTAAGCAAACTAATAAATCCTAATTGTGGATTAAAAGTAAAATCTCGTGCCAACAGTTTGCGCGATGAACGCATAATTTCAAAATCTTCTCCATTTACAAAGCCAGCGGAGGCAAGCTCGGTTGCCACTAAATCAGCCTTCAGCGTAATACCTGCGGTTTGGGCAGGCAAGTTGTTGGCATCATTACGGGGTGCTTTATTGGGCGAATTGGCGTTTAAGGCAGGCTTATATGGGTTTGCTTCGCCCATATCTAAATAGGCAATAGCATTTCGGAGGTCTTGCGTATTGTTTACGCGGTTGATAACATACACCTCCATACGCGTGATTTGCATTCCCGAAATAATTTTCGGCATTGCGCTCAGCCAATATTCATAGTTATTGCGAAAGTATTGGGAGATAAAAAAGTGTCGATTGTCTTCATAATCACCACAACTGATAGCAAAAGAACGCCTTTGTGCTCCGCCTTTTAGCGAGAGCGTTTCAGACCTTGAGCGTTGTTGCGATAAGACTGAGCGAATTTTTAGCCTTCCGAACTGTAATTCGGTAGCAATACCCATCAAATTCTGTCCACCTTGTATGAGCGTGGTAGGCAAGGTAAAGGTTACATTTCCTACATCGACTTTGCGAATAATATCCTCCTCATTGCCTTTAAAATCCACTTTGAAAGCGTTTTCAAAACCAAAACTCGCTTTTGTATCGAAGCTACCACCTATTTTGAGGCGTGTCCCTATTTTGCCTGTCATGGAAATGTTGGCGTGGGGGTCAAACTGCAAATTCGTAATGCGTTGTTGCCTAAGCGGAAGGTTTGGGTTAGCGGTTCGTTGATTTTGCAAGCCTAAGTCCAAGTTTACAAAACCAATAGGCGTAAACTCCACTTCATCTCCTCCAAAAAATCTATCAAACCAAGGCTTTTCAGCAGGTATTTTTATTTTCAAGTCTTTGCCTGTGAGGGCAGTTTCTGCCTTCTTGCCTCCCGACAACTCTGTCCAGTTTTGGCGCAGGATAGCAGCATCTTGCAACTCTTTGAAGTCTTGTTGGTTTAGCAATGAGGGCGCACGCGAGGCACGCCCCGAATAGGTTTCATTGATTTTGTAATAATGCCCTAAGCTATCGACACCATAACCACGTTTGTAGTCAATGCCTTGCTGCACGCCATTGAATTGGAAAGTCGGCTTGCCTGCCCCTATCGAAAAATAATCTTGATAGTGGTCGGGTGATTGATAAAACGGCAACCGAAACTTGCGGTAGGGTTTTGGTGTATCCAACACGGCTACACGTTTTTTCGCTAACAAACTGTCTAATTGTTGCTTTTCGTGTCCTTTTTCGAGGAGTGAGAGCGTTGTTTGCTTTTTTACTTTTTTGTTAGATAAAAAAGCTTTTTTATCTAAAAAAAACTGGTTCGATGCGGCGAGCCAATAACTTGCTACAGCTAATAAGCTGGGGAGTAATAAAAAACGGAATGATAGCAAAACTTTACAGCGGTTTTAGGTTATACAATCAGCCTACAAGTGGAATCGTGTTGCGGCAGGCTTTGGGGGCAGACTTTCGCCTGCGATGCACAAAGGTTCGTTTGTGTTGCAACATTCAGCATGGTTATTTCCACAAGGGCAAGAAGTAAAGTTGTATCATAGCAGAATACATATTTTAAACAGTGCGACTGCAAAGTTATCTTTTTTTTTGATAAATACATTGTTTACTTCTTTCAAATCATGCTTTTTTATGATATTTTTTCGCAGCCTTGCAAAAATAGCCTATATTTGCACTCTCAACTACTTGAATACTAAAAATGCAAAACACACCATCTACTACAAGTGTAGGCTTAAAATATGGTTTATACACGTTGTTTGCCTACTTATTGGTAAACATTATGCTTACACAAGCAATACCTGCGGGTGGAATGGCGTTCATGCTGAATTTGATAGTATTTTCAGCAGGCATTTCGTATGGAATGTTGGAGTTTCGACGAGGCAACAGCGATATAATGACCTACTTACAAGGCTTAAACTTAGGTTTGGTGATTTCTGCTATTTCGGGATTGTTTTTGGCTGTCTTAGGTGCAGTTACTATGAGTTTTGTACCCGAAAAAGAATTGAAAATGATGAAAGATGTGTATCTGAAAAACCTTGAGTCATTTGGAAATTATTCGGCGGAACAGATGAAAGAAGTGCAGTCGATGGCAAATTTTATGTACTCACCTACAGGAGCGTTTGTGAGCATGATGTTTGGATGGCTGTTATTGGGTACAATTATTACCCTGCTGTTGAGCCTTTTTATGCGTCAAAAATAAATAAAATGGCTTGCTTTACGTCTTCTTGCGTAATAGGCACGTCAAATATTGCCTTGCCTACGTCTGTGAGCATGACGGTTTGTATAATGCCGTCTGTGTTTTTTTTATCTTGCAATACTAAATTAGCTATATCGGCTATTTCTTGGGAGGTAAGTGCGTGTTTTTCGGGAAAATAAGCTGTTATGAGCCGAACAATCGTATGGTAACTTGCCTGCGATAACCCTGTATGTCGCATAGACAAATAAGCTTCTGCACACATACCCCATGCAACCGCCTCACCATGCAAAAGCGGTTCAGGCTTTTGGGTAAGGAAATAGGTTTCTATAGCGTGTCCAATCGTATGACCAAAGTTTAGTAGTTTTCGTATGCCCCATTCGTGTTCGTCTTCG
>JAYTNK010000232.1:0-13660 GCA_043748375.1 Cytophagales bacterium | reverse complement strand
TCCAAACATACAGTTTCATATACGCACCTTGCCTGCCCACACTGTGTGGGTAGGCAAGGTGTTTGGTTGATGTATTTTGTGGTAGGCAGGCAAGACTCCCGTCTTGCCTGTTTTATTTCTTTTTAGATTTCAAATATTTTTTGATATCTTTAGCAGATGGAAGTTGTTTGCTTAGTTCTTCAGGTAATTGTTCATACAATTTGTATTCTGCTACGCCTATAGGCTTGTTTTGGCTTCGCAAAGAATATTCGACTTCCAAATCGTCTTTTTCGGCGCAAAGAATAATGCCTATACTTGGGTTTTCGTGAGGCATACGCACTGTGTCATCAAGAACTTCGAGATAAAAATTCATCTTGCCTGCATATTCGGGTATGAATTTCGTAATTTTTAATTCCAATGCCACCAAACATTGTAAACCGCGATGATAGAATAGCAAATCGATAAAATATTCATTCTCGCCTAATTTTATTTTGTATTGGCTACCCAAAAAAGCAAAACCATAGCCCATTTCGAGCATAAATTCTTTGATATGTTGCAACAATTGACTTTCCAATTCACGTTCTTTTACCAAAGCTGTTAAACCCAAAAAATCTAAATTATACTCGCTTTTCAGGGCTTCTTGGGCTTGTTCTGCTAAATTCGCACTCAATGTTTGTTGAAAGTTATGCGTTTTTTGGTCTGTTTTCAAGGTTTTGTAAGCATTTGCCTTGATTTGGTTGTGCAAAATGGCGCGACTCCAGCCAAATTTAGCTGTAGCTTCAAGATAGAATTGTTGTGTTGCTTCCTCTTTTATTTTGCTCATAATGAGAACGTTGTGCATCCAAGGAATTTCTCCAGCAAGATGCTGGAGAATTGGAAAGTTACGATAGGTCAAGTAAAACTGCCTCATGTACCACAGATTTTGTGTAGAAAATCCATCAGTATTTGGAAATTCTGCCTTGAGGTCTTTCGATAGACGCTCTACTACAGACTTGCCCCAACCTTCGGTTTCTTGGCGTTCTGTAATGGTTTTGCCAATATGCAAATAGAGTTCTATCATGGCTCGATTGACATATTGCCCTGCCCGCACTTGTGCGTGTCGTATGCTGTCTTTTATTTCAGCAAGTAAGTTTTGGTAAGACTCATGTTGGATTTCCATAGTTTTACTTGGTTAGGGCTTTTTCGAGGAGGGTGTGAAGCCTCTCTATCTCTTTTTGTTGGGCTTCGATGCGCGAGATATAGGATAATTTTAGCTCCTCCAAAATGGCTTGATTTGCGCCAATTTCTGCAGCATTATCACTAAAACTACAATAATTGTTGTTGAAAATTATTTTTTCATCAAACGAAAAAAAAACTTCTGGTCTTATGTCTAAGACTTTTGCTATTTGTTCTAAACGTGATACCGTTAGTTCTATATTTCCTTTTTCCCACCTACTATAATTTTGTTGAGTAGTTTCAAGCTTTTCCGCCATGTGTTCTTGCGTAATGCTACGAAGTTCACGCATTTTCTTGATTCGTTGTCCTATTTCCATAATTTTTATAAAAAAGTGTGAATAACACTTAATAAATGTATATAACACTTCAAAAATAAAGATTGTTTTTGAAAAAGCAAAAATTTTTGCAAAAATTTTTACTCAACACCAACTGGCACAAACGTTTTTGCTTGCCTACATAACTGAAGTATCTACGCTTATACTGTAGGCGAAAAAGGTAGCATTTCAGCTTGTATGGTAGGCAGGCAAGGCAGGAGTCTTGCCTGTTTTTTTATTCTACGGTAGGTAAGATTTGATATAAATAGCGGTTTTTCAGGTAAAAAGACGCTTTTTAATACCCGAAAATATAGTAGCGTACCTTTCGTAGATGCTACTATGACAACCAAAACTACGAGGTAATGCTCTAAAATAGGTTTTTGTTTTAAATTGTGTTTTTTCAATAAAACAATAAATTTACAACACCTGATTATTTATATATTAGACTTCCTGCGAAAGTACCTTTTTCCTCTCTCAAAATGGAGAGAGGGCAGGGTGTGAGGCTTCTAAAAAACACTTTCGCAAGAAGTCTATTGATTCCGAAAAACAACTATAACACTTTTATCTCTTAAACCAAAATTCTACGGCGTATTGAATAGCAGATAAATATTTAGTAAGTCAATAATTTTAGGATTAATACTTATCCGTATTAAAGTTAATAGTTTTTTTCGATTCGTTACCCAACAAGTCGGTGGTACGAATATAAATAACATACTGCCTATTTTTCTTCAAGCCACGAATCATACCCAAGTATGGCTGTTCAGCCTCGCCATTGATGGTATAATATATATTTTCTATACCTGTGGACATATCTGTAGCCGCCAAAAAGAGCGTAACATACGAGGGGTAAACAGGTACACCATCTATTTTTCTACTTGGCGCATTGCTAAAGGATGGATAAATAATAGGACCTTCATTATCAACTATAAAATTAAAATCACGCAGATTTCGGTTGTTTACATTGTCATAACCGTAAAATTGTACTTTGTGCGCACCTTTTTCTGAAACAGTAAAAGCGTTTTGATAAGGATTTTCTTGTGGCTCACCATCAATACTGTAGGTTATTTTTTGCAAGCCTGCTTCAGGGTCATAAGCTGTTAATTGTACACGGCTGCGCTCACTGATATACATAGTGTCGCCTTTTTGGAATATAGGACCTGTGTATTGATAATTCAAAATAGGACCTGTTAAATCTACATATACCTGCCCAACATTATGCAAATATGTGTCATTGCTTTGGTCTGCATTACCCACACCTTGATTGCCCATTTTGTCAAGGGCATAATAACGAATGGTGTGCAAACCTGATTGGCTTGGCAAATAAAAAGGATCTTTATAAGCTGTATAATCTAAACCATCTACCGAATAGTTAATTTCTTTAATCCCCGATTTGTTATCTACTGCGGTAAGTTTTAGCTTGGTGCGCCCTGAAAAATACACTTTATCACCTACAATGAACCTATCGCCTAAGATGTCGGCAGACATAATAGGAGAAGTCTTGTCTAAATAAAACGAGAACGACTTAGTCGTTTCGCGGTTCTCCACATTGTCTATAGAGTAATAAGTAAGGGTGTGATTGCCATCAGGCAAATAGCTGAATGGGACAAGATTGCGGGCAATGTATGGTTTATCGGGTTCGTTATCCAAACGATAAAAAGTGCGTGCCAAGCCAGAGATACTATCAGAAGGTGTAAGATAGATTTTAGTCGTAGTAGAAATAACATTTGCTTCTGCAATGCCTGTAACATTGTGATAGGTAGTAGGTGTAGAAAGGTCGACTACAAAATCATTCGTTTTGAGAGCTTCTACATTGCCTACATTATCAACTGCATAATATTTATGATTGTAATTGCCTTCTTTTTCAAAGCGTAGAGGCTCTGTATATTTTGTAAAAGGTTCTGCATTTAGCGAGTTATACAAACCCTCAATACCCGACATTTCATCTTTTGTAGTAAGATTAAGCGATAGGTTTTGCCCAAAATATTGCTTTGAGCCGTTGTTGTAACGCGGTGCGTTCAAGAAAGAAAGCGTAGAAATAGGCGCAAATCCATCAGCATAAATACTGTATTTGTCCTCTGTTTGATGAAGTGCGTCGCTATGTTTCAAATTGTGTTTGCCATGTCCGTCAAGATAAATAGCCTTTACCTCGCGTTGTTCATTTGGCGCAAGAGGTATAGGTTTGCCATCTGGGGAGGTGGCTATAAAAATATACACAGGCAGCTCCGCTTGTTGATAGTAGCGGTTCAAAGAGTCTATATAATGCTTTTTAGGGTGGGTGGGTTGCGTTTGCGCATATATCTCCCCCTCATAAGTTAAAAAACAAATAATAAAAACAATAAAAAACTTAAACATATATAAGAAGGGAAGAAGATGTTTTTCAATGGCAAAGATATACAAAAAATGTATTACACAAAAAAGCAAAGTATATTCATGCTTAAATAAATTTTTTTGCAATACTTTTTATAAAATTTTATCGTTTTAATTGAAAAATATTATACTATTATTTAATTTGGCATTTTGTACTTTTTTTTAATAGAATGGCGTTTGATATTATATAAATTGATTTTTAATTCATTAAGACTATTTTAACAAGTAAAAATTAATTTTGTAACCAATAAAAAATAAAAAAATGGAAAATAAAAAACTTGCGGTAGCCTTACAAGGCGGCGGCTCACACGGCGCATACACTTGGGGCGTATTAGAACGCTTGTTAGACCAAGACGGACTTGATTTATGTGGGTATTGTGGCACAAGTGCGGGAGCTATGAATGCTACTGTCCTTGCCTATGGATTGCACTTGGGAGGCAAGCTAAAAGCTAAAGAACTGCTCAGTAAGTTTTGGAAAACAGTATCTGATGTAGGCAGTCGTTCTATGCTCACACCCAATTGGTTTGACTTGCAATTTGGCAAAGGCAACATGGACAATTCATTCGGATTCCTTATGTCCGAGATGATGAGTTTATACCTTTCGCCTTATCAAACAAATCCGTTGAAGTACAATCCCTTACAAGATATATTGGCAGACCTCATCGATTTTGAGGCATTGCGTAAATGCGATGTTACAAAACTTTTTATCTGTGCCACCAATGTTAGGCGAGGACGCGTAAAGGTGTTTCACTTGCACGAAATAACTGTAGAGGCTGTGCTTGCTTCAGCTTGCCTGCCTTATATGTTTCAAGCAGTAACCATTGATGGCGAAGATTATTGGGACGGCGGCTATATGGGAAACCCCCCTATTTATCCGCTTATTGATGGTACAGACACAAAAGATGTGCTGATAGTACAAATAAACCCTATCGACATTCCCGAAACGCCCAAAGACGTAAACGCTATCCGCGACCGCGTAAACGAATTAAGCTTTAACTCAAGCCTTATGCTCGAAATGCGTAAAATTGAATTGATAGATCGCTTGATAGATGAAGGTGTAGACCTTACAGATAAGAAGTTTCGCAAAATATTTGTGCACAATATCAATCCTGAAAAAGCACTTTGGGACTTGAATCTCTCAAGCAAAATGAATACAAACTGGCAATTTCTCCAACATTTGCATGAGCTTGGCTACGGCTATGCAGACCGCTGGCTGAAAGAAAACTTTGAGCAAATTGGGGTGCGTTCTACTTGCAACATACGCGAAACGTTTATGTAAGAGATGACCACAACACACGATTTTTCATGCGTTCTAAAAACGTTGTCAAATTTCAGCGTTTTTTGAGACATGAAAGTCGAACTAATGAATAACAGAATTATTACAGAAACCATGCATATTAAAAAAAGATGGTTCTTAAAAAGTTATTACGGGGTAGTCACGCTGTAAGCGTCTGTTATACACTTTAGCACTCCGCAAAAGCCTGAAAAACAGATGCTTACAGCATGACTGCTCCTATATTTTGGTAGCTTTCACTATAACTTTCTAAGAACCTAAATTTTTAAAATGACTTGGCAATTTCTACGAAATCTCTTGCTTTCAAAGAAGCACCGCCAATCAATCCACCATCTACATCAGGGCAGGCAAAGAGTTCGCGTGCATTCGCAGGAGTGCAGCTACCACCATACAAGATAGATATTGTATCGGCTACGGCTTTCCCGAACTTGCCTGCGAGGTGCTGACGCAGATGGGCGTGCATTTCTTGTGCTTGTGCTGAGGTGGCAGTCTTGCCTGTGCCTATTGCCCAAATAGGCTCATACGCAATAACTACTTTCGCCAACTGTTCGGCAGTCAAATGGAATAAACTTGCTGAGATTTGTGTGGCTACATATTGAAGGTGTGTACCCGCTTCGCGGATAGGCAACGCCTCTCCACAGCAAAAAATAGGACGTATGCCTTGTGCCAATAGCAAGTTCAGTTTTTCAGCAACCGTTTCATTCGTTTCACCAAAATAGGCACGCCGTTCACTATGCCCAATGATGGTAAAATCTACAGGCAAGCTCTTCAGCATTTCTACAGAAATCTCACCCGTATAAGCTCCGTTTGCCTTTTCGTGACAGTTTTGCGCTCCCAAAAACAGATTTTTGCCTGTAGGCAAGAGTTTGCGTACTCCCGCAAGATGAATAAACGGAGGGTTTAGAACCACGCTCACACTCGAAGGCACTTCATCTATGGCAATATTAATAACCTCGGAGGCAAGCCACAAGCCATCTTCAAGGCTTTTATTCATTTTCCAATTTCCAGCAACAATTTTTTGACGCGACATATTTCTTGATAGTGAAATTTAAGAGGCAAAGATAGCCTAACCCACGTAAGTTTGCAAATAATACCTTTGAAAAGAAAACGCACAAAAGCAAAAAGAGTGGCTTATAAAAATAAGCGCGTTTTCTTTTTGAGTAACAGATGCCACTCACAAAGTACAAAACAGCTAATTGGCTACTCAAAAAGAAAACGCGCAAAAATAATTTATATAATACTTGCATTTTTCCAAATTAGTTGTAACTTTGCACCCTCAAAACGAATTTCGAAACTGTAAACATATTCCTATACAATGGCAAACCATAAATCTGCCCTAAAGCGTATCCGCTCAAATGAGAGAAAACGCCTACGCAACCGCTTCCAAGTGAAAACTACACGTACCTTCATCAAAAAACTACGCGCCGCGAAAGAAAAAGAAGAAGCTACCGCCTTACTCCGCCGAGTATCAGCTATGATTGACCGTCTTGCTCGTAAGAACATCATTCATAAAAACAAAGCGGCTAACAACAAATCAAAACTCACTAAACTCGTGAACAAACTCGCATAGGGTTTTTGACATAGCTTGCTTTTTGACAATTTTACAAAACGCCCTCAACACATTGTTGTAGGGCTTTTAGTCTATATATGAAAGATAATACCAACGAATATTTGTCTATCAAAGATTGGGCTGAAGAAGACCGCCCACGCGAAAAGCTACTCCTAAAGGGCAAACAAGCCCTTTCAGATGCCGAGTTAATGGCTATCTTGCTGGGTTCAGGTACGGTTTCAGTTAGTGCTGTAGAATTGGCAAAGCAAATCTTGCAAATGTCAAGCAATAACCTCAATGAACTGGCTAAATGCTCTGTAAAAGACCTTCAAAAATTTAAAGGTATTGGCGAAGCAAAAGCTATCACGATTGTAAGCGCACTCGAACTTGGACGCAGGCGCAAGGAAAGCGAACCCATTAAACGTGATAAAATATCGGGTTCAAGCGATGTATATGAAATAATGAAGCCACACTTATTAGATTTGCACCACGAGGAATTTTGGATATTGTTGTTGAATAGAGCAAATGGTGTAATCAAAAAAGAGAAAATCAGTACAGGGGGCGTGGCTGGTACTGTGGCAGACCCTAAAATAATATTCAAACGGGCTTTAGAAGAAACCGCAAGCGGTATTATTCTGGTTCACAACCACCCATCAGGCAACCTGAAGCCAAGTCAAGCCGATATAGACCTCACCAAAAAACTTCGCGAAGGCGCAAAATTACTCGATATGCAAGTACTTGACCACCTCATTTTTACCGATAATGGTTATTATAGTTTTGGCGATATGGGAATCTAACCATTACATACAACTTGCATAATATTTTATAGGCGTAATTGTCAATTTAACTTAAAGTTTATATCTTTACGGCATGAATCAACAATGTCGTTTGGTGCACCGCCCTGTGGGTATGCCCCAGTCTAGTGATTTCTCTTTTACAGAAACAGAAATCCCCACTCCCAAAACAGGAGAGATTTTATTAAAAACTCGCTATATTTCGCTTGACCCCGCTATGCGTGGCTGGATGAATGATGCAAAGTCGTACTTGCCTCCCGTTGGATTGGGCGATGTGATGCGTGCAGGAACTGTGAGCGAAGTCATAGCTACCGAAAACCCTGCTTTTGCGGTGGGTGATGTAGTATTTGGCACAGAAGGCGTACAAGCCTACAGCATAGCCACAGGCAAGGGATTGATGAAAGTAAACCCAAAACTTGCCTCCTTGCCTACCTTTTTGGGTACATTGGGCATTACAGGCTTAACTGCCTACTTTGGACTGTTGAGAATAGGCGAGCCAAAAGCAGGCGAAACCCTCGTAGTATCAGGTGCAGCAGGTGCTGTAGGTATGATTGTAGGGCAGATAGGCAAGCTCAAAGGCTGTAGAGTGGTAGGTATTGCAGGCGATAAAGACAAATGCGCCTATGTAGTCGACGAATTGGGCTTTGATGCATGCATCAATTACAAAACCGAAAATGTATCGAAAGCATTGCGCCAACATTGCCCAAACGGAATCGACATTTATTTTGAAAACGTGGGGGGTGATATTTTGGACGCGGTATTAGCCCAAATAAACAAGTTTGCGCGCATACCTCTTTGCGGCGCTATCTCGCAATACAATGCAACAGAAGCTATCAAGGGACCAACAAACTATCTCTCACTGCTTGTAAATAGCGCGAAATTACAAGGCTTTATCGTTTTAGATTACGCACCCGAATACATGACGGCTATACATGAAATGGCAGTTTGGCTTGCAGAAGGCAAACTGAAAACTCGTGAACAAATCGTAACAGGTGGTATAAGCCAGTTCTTGCCTGCCCTTTCTATGTTATTTGAAGGTAAAAACACAGGCAAACTCGTTTTAGAAGTCTAATTTGTTTACTTATTAATCCAAAGCATTGCTAACTTGTCTATGTAGACAAGTTAGCAATGCTTCTGTTTTATTATTTATTTTTTTATCCTTCTGTATTATTTTTAGTGATAGCGCATTTGTCATGCTGAACGTAGTGAAGCATCTCGTTGTTGAATAACGATTTGTGAACGAAAAATGAGGTTTTTCGCTTCGCTCAAAATGACAAACTTCTCTTTTCACTTAAAAAAATACAGAAGATTTTTTATTATTAGTCTAATAATTGCG
This sequence comes from Cytophagales bacterium, assembly GCA_043748375.1. Taxonomy (GTDB): domain Bacteria; phylum Bacteroidota; class Bacteroidia; order Cytophagales; family Microscillaceae; genus RDXI01. Next base: position 4,812 of record JAYTNK010000232.1, on the reverse strand, counting down.
CTTTACGTTTTTCAAATTCTTCAAAAGTTAATACGCCTCGTTTGAACAAGACATCGAGTTTATTAATTTCATCAGCCACGTTTACATTTGCTGGCAATGAATGAGTCGGTTTAGCGTCTGTACGCATAAAAAATTGAGGATTGTACTTTCTATCAAAGCGATCTTGCGACATGGTGAACAACTTGATGGCATCAATCCAAGAAAATACCCATGACAAAAGAAAAGTCATTAGGTATAAAATACCCATACCAATGTTGCCAAGATAGAATTGGTGTACACCAAAGCTTCCTCCAAATATAGCTAAAATACCCGCAATGGTTTTGTCTTTTTTACTGTTGTTATCACTCATGATGTTTTTGCTGATAGGTTATGTTTAATAGATACGCTAAAGCGCGTAATAAGTTAGGCGTTATTTCGCAATAATATAAAAAAATTATGAAAATACAAAAAATGATAAGAGAGAGGTACGAAATAAGAAGTACGAGGTACGCGGTTAAATAATTGCCTTTCAGTATTTTACTAATCTTAAAAGCTTAACTTATTTAATTACCATTCCTAAGCATAAAGTATGGCACAATTTAGATATTTTTCATTTATAAAATTTTGGTTATCAGTATTTTATAGTCGTAAATTTTCTATCTTATTTTTTAGGCATAATTATCCAAAGTATGCCATACACACCTAAACCAACGCCTACCACCGCGCTTATAATAAAAATAGTGCGGACTTTTTTCTTTTTCCATCCAAAATATTGCGCGATACCTGCACAAACACCTCCTATTTTTTTTTCTTCAAAATTGCAATACAGCCGTTTTCCTGTTTCTATTTCAGGAAGTTGGTCGTTTTTCGGCAAAGCCGCCCATAACAATATGTACATAAACACTGCCGCACCCATAGAAAAAGGTGATGGAATCAATCCTATCGCAACTGAAAGGCAGGCAAGACGTACCCAAACCGTATCAATTTGAAAATAATGCCCAAAACCTGCCGCTACTCCGCCAAGAATACCTCGTTTAGAGTCGCGATAAAGTCGTTTTTGATATGCATCAGAAGTTGCATAAGTACGATTAACAGGCTCTATAGAACTATTTTTTGTAGGAAAATTCCATATTTCTTGGTTATAGGGCGCAAAAGCTAAACTTCGGCGAGCGGGCAAAGGTGTATCAAAAATAGGTTGTCGTTGTGGACTTTCAGTATTATCTTCTTGGTAGGTAAGGCTGTAAGCGGGGTCTTGTGTAGCCTCCTCAAAGTCTGCGATTTCTCCCATGCGCGCAATCATATTGCGTACCAGTTCATCATTGATAGCATGGGCATTTAATAGGGTAATTTCCCAAAATATTTCGGCTATGTGATGTTCAAGGTCAGCTAATATTTCTTCTCCGTCAGGTTGCCGTACAAAATAGCGGTACAACCTCAAGCGATAGTCTTTGAGGATTTGGTAAGCACTTTCTGAAATGCGAAATATAATGCCTATTAAATTTATTTGTTGCATCTGTCTATGCGCGCAATTTGATAGCGTCAAATTGAATACTCATGAGTCGTTTATAGGCTTCCATGTTGCTCCGCTTCAAAATCGTGTTGGTAGCTTCTACGAGTTCTATCCATGTGTCGTTCAGTTGTTCAAGGAAAGAATCTCCCTTTTCAGTCAATTTATAATGCTTTTGGGGCGGCCCAAGTGTAGATTCTTTCCAATGATAATCTAACAATTCTGCGTTTTTTAGACGGGTAAGCAAGGGGTAAAGCGTACCCTCGACTACAATGATTTTTGCCTCCTTCAGTTCTTTGAGTATATCAAATGAATAGGCCTGCCCACGCGAAATAATATGCATGATGCAAAATTCTAAGATGCCCTTGCGCATCTGGACTTGGGTGTTTTCAATATTCATATTGCAAATATAATAAAAGGTTCTTGGTATTGCAAGGTATTTGGTTAAAAATATTTTATCGCCATACTTCTTGCCTGCTTTCTACTATATAAAGTATTTGATTAACAAGTGTTTGAGCCTCCGCGATAGCTATATAAGGCAAATGCACCACTCCCCCTGCTGTTATAAAAGCTAAACTTGCTAAGTTGTTTTTGCGTTGATAAACGCTTTGTGAAAGGTGAACTTGCTGTATTTTTTGCCATGCGAGCAAGGTATAGGTGCGTCCCCAAACCCCATTGTATAAATGCAAGCCTTTTGCACGCACCAACCATCGAAAGTTTTTGCGCCAAATATAAAAATGAGCTACAGAATAAGCCAACACAAGCCCCGCCAATCCCGCCACATACACATTAAAAACAAGCCAAAGCACTGAAAATGTCGCAAGAGAAATGGGCAAACCCACCCACAACGCCTTGCGTACCCAGTAGGCAGGCGAGATGCTTTTACCCTCTCCTCTCGCGTCAGCATCAGGCAAATAATGGGCTGTTAAGCGTAAAATTTCTGCAAAAGACGTGATAGGCACCACGATTTGCGCTTGTACCTTTAGTTTGTCTTGCCCCGCAATATGTAATTGTAAAAACCAAAAATTTAGCCATCTCCGTAGTCCATTTGCTTGATAAACAATCATTTGTATTTTTGGAATAGGCACTATTTTCTGTTGTTGAGTAAGCAATCCATGTGATATTTTCCAGCCATTTTCTGTTTCTTCGAGCTTAAAATCATAATATTTTAGAAAGACAAGCCCTGCTGAAACTATAATTGAAATAAACACCAGTATTATAAAAATAAGTTGCATACTTTGCACCGCATACATTTGGATAGCCTCTTTTTGGTTTTTGTCTAAAGCGTTTTCGAAGTCGTCATAAAATTTCATACCAAAAGCAACCAACAACGCAAAGGCTTTCAAATGATTAGCAGAAAGGCTAAGTTTGAATAAGTCCATCAGCGATAAGCGATATGTTTTTGGAGGCACAGCAGCTTCTATTTCCTTGCCTGCCAGCTCGGTAGGCAAGTTGTTGTGCTCGGTTAGCAAAATATATTTAAGCATTTCGGCTTTTTTGAGAGGGAGTGCCTCTATTCTTGCCTCCATTTGCTCGCTACCCGCACTATCAAACGACACACGCGACACACCCAATAATTGCTGCCAAATGTTTTGTTCTAAATGCACTGCTTGAATGTTTTTGAGCGGAATCGATAGGTGCTTTTTTTTCCACCAGCCCGATTGTATATGCAATTTTTCATCGATTATATAAAATTTATAAAACCAAAACCGTAGCAATGTCAAGATAGTAGCTATTGCTCCAAAACCCACCATTGCCCATAAAAAATAGCCTTCGCGTTCAGGTTTTTTGTTCAGCGCGTAAAGCAATAACATGGGAAACACAGCCTGCAATATGCGCCATGCCACTTTAACAAACATAATAAAAATAGCTGCAGGTGATTGTCGCTGAGGGGTTTGCCAAGCGACTGTATCATGCAATGATGTCTTCATGTTGAATATGCGTGCTTATCCACGCTTTTAGTTGTTGTGCAGTAACTTCTTGCAAACCGTGTACGGTAAAATCTGCTTGTGCAGCACCTGCTGTATAAATACAAAGCGAAGCCAGCCCATATTGTCTTTCCATCATGCCTGATTCTATGCTCAAATGTTGGACACGATTGAACGGCACCATACGTACTTTTTGTATCCACCACCCGCTTCGAAAAAGCAAATCGTGTTCACGGATAGCATAACCACTATGTCGAAAACTCAAATCATCTAATATCCAATAGACAGTTGCAGACAAAGAAAATACGCCAAATGTGATAAGCCCCGCCCACCAAGTTTGTATTTCTTTGATAAAGTAAAATGCCACGCAGATACCAACAAGGAAAACAACCGCTACTATAGAAAAAGTGATTCGTTTTACTTTCAGGTAGGCTTTTTCTAAAGGTTGATAGGTTATATTTTGTACTAAAGGTATGTTGGCAGGCAAGATGAGTTCATTGGAAAAATCCATAAGCGAAATTGATAGTAAGAAAACAAATTAACAACATTGGACAAAATTAGTCATTTATCAGGCACTTACCAAAATTGCATCAGACTTCCTTGCAAAAGTATTTTTTATAAGCCACATACACGCTCAATTTTAGAAGTTTATTATGCAAAACACTTCTTTATTTCATCTGTAAACCATTTTTTGGATACTTCCCTCCAAATGTGTACCTTTGCGGTATGAAAACCAATGTAAAATTCCCTTATGCCATCAGTAATATCGAAGAATTAGTGCTTGAAGGTTATATTTTAATAGATAAAACGTACTTTATCACCCTGCTTGAGGAAAATGAGTAGTATGCGTCTTTCCTGCGCCCGCGCAAAATAGGCAAGAGTTTGTTTGTGTCTATATTGGAATACTATTATGATATTTTATGCAAAGATAAATTTGAAAGCATTTTTGGAAATATCTACATAGGCAAAAACCCTACCCCGTTAGTAAATAGTTTTAGAATATTAAAATTTGATTTTAGTGGTATCGATACCCGCAATAAGAAAAGTAGCGAGGAGGGCTATACAGATGTAGAAATGTATATTCGCCCCAATAATATCAAGACACATCATCAATATGTAATAGAAGTGAAATATATCAAAAAAGATAGCGAAAAATCCTTTGAAACAGTCAGAGCAGAAGCAACCACCCAACTTAAACACTACTTACAAACAGATATGCTCCTGCAAAGTAAAAAAATGTTACATCCATTGGTGGTTATTTTTGTAAAAGACGCACTCTTTTGGGAAGAAATAGCCCAATAATAAGTATTTTAAATAAATTTGGTTCTTCTAAAATTTATACGGGTTTTTTTACCTTCTGTATTTTTTTAAGTGAAAAGAGAAGTTTGTCATTTTGAG
>JAYTNK010000231.1:0-6568 GCA_043748375.1 Cytophagales bacterium | reverse complement strand
TGCGAATGCGCTTGAAAGCAAACGTATATTTGAGGCATATACGAAGGAAGGTGGTAATTTTATTGACACCGCTAATCGTTACACTGAAGGCTCAAGCGAGCGGATATTGGGAGACCTGATAGCCGATAACCGCGACTATTTTGTCCTTGCCTCCAAATACTCGCTCTACGACTATCGCGATAGTGTAAACGCTTCTGGCAATCACCGCAAGAACATGATGCGCTCCATAGAGGGCAGTTTGAAACGTCTGAAAACAAGCTACTTAGATATATTGTGGCTACACGCATGGGATTTTACAACGCCTGTGGAGGAGGTTATGCGAGGGCTTGATGACTTGGTTAGGCAGGGGAAAGTACATTATATTGGTATATCGGATACGCCCGCTTGGGTAGTTTCGCAAGCTAATATGTTGGCTGATTTGAGAGGCTGGACTGCCTTTGCAGGGCTACAAATAGAATATAGCCTTATTCAACGGACTCCTGAACGCGACCTCCTGCCTATGGCAAAACAACTCGGACTAACTGTTACGCCTTGGGCACCGCTTGGAGCTGGTATTTTGACAGGTAAGTATAATCAAGGCATGATTGCGGGCGGAAGACTGTCTGAAAAAAGCCTGAAATATACCGAACAAAACTTAAGTATCGCTTATGTAGTAGCCGATATAGCCCAAAAACTTGCCATTACTCCCGCACAAGTAGCACTCGCATGGATTAAAGAAAAAAGCCATAACCTTATCCCTATTATTGGTGCAAGACGCGAGGAACAAATTATTGACTCTCTCAAATACTTAAATGTCGTTTTGCCTAAAGAGGAATTTTTACGCCTCGAAGAGATAAGTGATATAGAACTTGGCTTTCCACACGACTTCTTGAACACAGAAGGGGTTAGAGATGTATCATTTGGTGGAAACTATCATAATATTGAAAGACGATAGGCAATACGCTACAAAACGGGCAGGCGAGGCATAAAAACTATGCTGTATAACAAACAACTTGCCTACCAAGCACTTTGGGCAGGCAAGTTATTTCAAAAGCGTTTTTACAAGTTTCAAAACTGCCTTTATACTTTTTAGAAAAACAATAGCTTTTTAGCAAAAAGAGCTATATTTGTACTTTCATTTTAACACAGATAATTTATACCTCCATGATAAAAGTCCTTCACCAAGATACAATGATAGATGAAGCTACCGACCTTGATATTCTTGAGTTGGTAGAATTACAACGCAAAATGGCACTCGAAACCGAAAATCTAACCCTTATTCTTGATGTGGTCGAAGCAGGTATTACAGCCGTTATAAACGACCAAAACAAGGGTAAATACTATAAAATAGTACAACATGGTAGGATAATTGGCTGTATGCTAAATACTTATGAATGGAGCGATTGGCGCAACGGACAAATTGTATGGATACAATCGCTTTATATCTTGCCTGCCTACCGCAAACAAGGGCTATTCACAGCAACTTATCAATATTTGGCAGATATTGTAAAGAAAAATGCAAACTATAAAGGAATCCGCTTGTATGTCGATAAGCGAAATGCACCAGCTATTGCCGCTTATAAGGCGGTAGAAATGACCAATGAACATTATGAGCTGTTTGAATGGCTAAAATAGATTTTTTGTAAAAAACAACTATCTTTGCACCCATGAAAAAATACAGCTTTTATTTTCTACTTGCCTTTGCAGTTATAGGCATCGACCAAGCCATCAAATTATTGGTGCATTTCAATATGGATATGGGCGCGAACGGTCAAATTAAAGTGTTTGGCAATTGGTTCAAAATCCATTATATCTTAAATCCTGGCATGGCGTTTGGCTTAGACCCTAAGGACTTTTTAGGCGGATGGGGCAAACTCATACTTACCGCTTTTAGAATAGTTGCTACGATACTCATTACCTTGTACATCAAATATTTAGTAGATAATCAAAAGCATAAAGGACTTATTATTTGTATGACGCTTATTCTCGCAGGAGCTTTGGGCAATGTACTTGATAGCACCTTTTATGGTATATTTTTAAAGGATAATGTGATTGCTGGCTCGCCTTTCGCGCTCTTTCATGGGCAGGTAGTCGATATGATTTATGTAGATATTTGGGAGGGCGAATTGCCAAAATGGTTGCCACTTATTGGGGGTAAATATTACTCTTTTTGGCCAATTTTCAATATAGCTGACTCCTCTATTTTTGTGGGGGTTATGGTCATTCTATTTCGCAACGAAGCCTTTTTTCGCAAAACAATCGTAGCAAGTGAACCTACGCATGAAAACTTGTCTGCCGAAACAATTTAGCTTTAATTGATATGGGTTATAGTAATTTCAAAAGCCTGAAACAAGCTCTGAAACGCTTTCAGTTAGAAGAAATAGACAGTTATCTATTTCCTGAAGTAGTTCCTGTGCAACCTTCTGAATGGTTATTGACTACCCTTGAAATAGCTGAAGATATGCCTCTAACGAATGAGAAAAGCAAAGATGCAAGCTCCAATTATTACGCTTGCCGAAGCAAAAGATGAAGATTTTGATTATGGGCAAGGGCAATGCCTTGCCCAAATGTATGCTGCGCAAATTTTTAATGCGCAAGCCGAACATCCGCAACCCTACATATATGGGTGCGCTATGACGGGAGGCGAGTGGAAATTTTTACGCTTGGAGGGCAATAAAGTATATATTGATATAAAAAATTATTATTTTTCAGATGTCCCCAAAATATTAGGGGTTTTCCATCAAATTATTCAGTCATACTTGTAAAATTCAAAAAATATGCGTTATTTCATTTTTCTTTCTTTTATATTTTTGGGGCAAGCGCAAGGTTTGGCACAAGAGGATTATTCAAAATACAGAAATAAATATTCCTTTGAGCCTGAACGCTTTGCGGGTACGAATACAGGCGCGTTGCAACGCATTGAATTGCCATTTGACACTACTTCGCAAACCCAACATTTTACGGCAGCCTTAAACACAGTATTGGACTTTATACCCAAACGGGAACGATACGAGAAAATAATCGAGAAGCGTAGGTTTGAGGGCTGGCGTATTCAAATTTATAGAGGTAAAAGCCGAGAGGAAGCTTCTCGCGCTCGTAATAAATCGTATGAGATGTTTCCAAATCTTACGCCTTACCTTAGCTACAGCGCGCCTACTTATCGAGTAAATGTAGGTGATTTTTTAGAACCAATAGAGTATCAATCTATTCTTAAAAAATTAAAAAGAGTGTTTCCTAAATCCATTGCTACACAAGCTATTATTACTATTATTGTCGATAATCGAGATAATGAAAAAGATAAAGAAGGAGAAGATGATGATAAGAAATAAGAAGTTTTTTATAAAGTTTGTCCCACATATTCTGCCCTATCTTGCCTGCCTTTTCTGCCTTGCTTGCACACCACAAGAAAAGGCAAAGCAACTTGCAGTCAAGCCAAGTTTAGGCGAACAACTTTTTGTAGCTAATTGCACTTCCTGCCACAGCCATACAGCCGAAAACGGAATTGGACCTGGTTTGAAGGACATTACTAAACGCAGAAGCAAAAAGTGGATTTCCGCCTTTATTCGCAATTCTACTGCCCTTATCGCCTCTGGAGATAAAGAGGCGGTGGCAATATATAACAAGTACAACAAAACGACAATGACCAGTTTCTCTTTCAGTGAACCTGAAATGGATTCCTTATATGTTTATTTTAAAGGTTTATAATACGTTATTTTACAACTCTTTTTTCCTTTTCTCACATGGCAAATCAATTTGATGTAATCGTAATAGGCAGCGGTCCTGGTGGCTATGTAGCCGCTATTCGTGCTTCGCAACTCGGCTTAAAAGTTGGTGTAGTAGAGCGTGAAGAATTAGGCGGAATATGCCTGAATTGGGGTTGTATCCCTACCAAAGCACTTCTCAAAAGTGCGCAAGTATTTGAGTATATCTCTCATGCGAAAGACTATGGCATCGAGGTAAAAGAAGCCACCGCAAACTTCGCTGATATGGTGAAACGAAGCCGTGACGTAGCTAATGGCATGAGCAAAGGCATACAGTTTTTGTTCAAAAAAAATAAAATTGAACAACTAACAGGCACAGGAAAGCTCTTGAAAGGCAATCAAGTAGAAGTTAGTGATAAAGATGGCAAGAAAACTGTTTACAGTGCTCCTCATATCATTTTGGCTACAGGCGGACGCGTGCGTGAGTTGCCTACCATGAAAATAGACAACGAAAAAATTATCGGTTATCGCAAAGCTATGGTACTCGAAAAACAACCCAAATCGATGGTAGTGGTAGGCTCAGGGGCGATTGGTGTAGAATTTGCGTACTTTTATAACTCTATAGGTACAAAAGTAACCATCGTTGAGTTTATGTCTAATATTGTGCCTGTAGAAGACGAGGAAATTTCTAAGCAATTAGAAAAAATATACAAAAAGAAAGGTATTGATATTTTAACCAATGCAGAAGTAACGGCTGTAGATACTACGGGAGAAGGTTGCAAGGTAAAAATTAAAACTGCCACAGGCGAGCAGATTATTGAGTGCGATGTCGTACTTTCTGCCGTAGGAATGTCTACCAATATCGAAAACATTGGTTTAGAGGAAACGGGTGTAAAAACCGAAAAAGGCAAGGTCTTGGTTGATGAATTTTATCGTACCAATGTGGTAGGTGTGTACGCTATAGGTGATATAACTTCTGGACAAGCATTGGCGCACGTAGCCTCTGCTGAAGGTATTATTTGTGTAGAGAAAATCGCAGGGCATCATCCTGAACCATTGGATTACAATAACATACCTGGTTGTACCTATTGCTCGCCTGAGATAGCCTCCGTAGGTTATACCGAGAAAAAAGCAAAAGAAGCAGGTTATGAAATTAAGGTAGGCAAGTTCCCTTTCTCTGCCTCGGGCAAAGCAAGCGCAGCAGGTGTCAAAGACGGCTTTGTGAAAGTTATCTTTGATGCCAAGTATGGTGAGTTTTTGGGCGCACACATGATAGGTGCAAATGTTACAGAAATGATAGCTGAAGTGGTTGTAGCCCGCAAACTTGAAACCACAGGACACGAAATCATCAAAACCGTACACCCTCACCCGACTATGTCAGAGGCTATTATGGAAGCCGCTGCCGCTGCGTATGGCGAAGTGATACATTTATAATAAGTAAAATATTGTAAGAAAAACACGAAAAGTTATATATTTAGGCTATATTGCACTCAAAAAAACGACTATTCTCTCTGCATAAAAACAATGGGACTAAAACTTTTAACCGAACACGTAAACGTACCAGGCATTGCAACCCTTGAAGTATATAGGCAAAAAGGAGGCTACCGCGCTGTAGAAAAAGCTCTCAAAACAATGAGCCCCGATGAAGTAACAGAAGAGGTTAAAAAATCAGGCTTGCGCGGAAGAGGCGGGGCGGGCTTTCCTGCTGGTATGAAGTGGGGCTTCCTCGCAAAACCTGAAGGGGTGCCGCGCTATTTGGTTTGTAATGCTGATGAATCTGAACCTGGTACATTCAAAGACCGTTACCTGATGGAGAAAATTCCTCACGCACTCATAGAAGGCATGATTGTGGCAAGTTATGCACTTGGCGCGAAATCTTCTTATATCTATGTGCGGGGCGAAATGCTTTATGTCATTCAAATTCTTGAAAAAGCGATTCAAGAAGCTAAAAATGCAGGACTACTTGGTAAAAACATATTGGGTACAGGTTATGACCTTGAACTATATGTCCATCCTGGAGGCGGTGCCTATATATGTGGAGAAGAAACTGCCCTGCTCGAATCATTGGAAGGCAAGCGCGGAAATCCACGCAATAAACCACCGTTTCCTGCCGTGAAAGGCTTGTATGACTGTCCTACAGTAGTAAATAACGTAGAAACTATTTCGGCTGTTACTGCTATTGTGAATAACGGAGGCGAAGAATATGCCAAAATCGGTATAGGTAAAAGCACAGGAACAAAACTTATTTCTGCTTGTGGACACTTAAAACGACCTGGCGTATATGAAATAGAATTGGGTGTAACAGTCGAGGAGTTTATTTATGGCGATGACTATTGCCAAGGTATGCACGCAGGACACACACTCAAAGCTGTAATAGCGGGTGGTTCATCTGTGCCTATCTTGCCTGCCGAGCTGATAATTACTACTGCCAAAGGTGAGAAAAGATTGATGACTTACGAGTCATTGTCTGACGGGGGCTTTGTTACAGGCACTATGCTGGGTTCTGGAGGATTTATTGCTATGGACGAAACCACGTGCATCGTGAAAAATACACTTAGCCTTGCAAGGTTTTATCATCACGAATCATGTGGGCAGTGCTCCCCTTGTAGGGAAGGTACAGGCTGGATGGAACGTGTATTGCAACGTATAGAAGATGGAAAAGGTACTATGAAAGACATTGACCTCTTGGTTGATATAGCCAAGAAAATAGAAGGGCGTACTATCTGCCCATTAGGTGATGCAGCAGCATGGCCTATTGCGGCAGCGATTCGACACTTCCGTCATGAGTTTGAATGGCACATTCTTAATCCTGTAGAAGCCACAAAAAAAGGGGCGGTCTATCAAGGCGTGCCTGTGTTGGCTTAAAAAAAACGGTCTGTAAGTTTACA
>JAYTNK010000230.1:0-3354 GCA_043748375.1 Cytophagales bacterium | reverse complement strand
CTTGCCCGACTAAATTTTCGCCCATTACCACTCCATCTTTTTCAAGCAATGCTTCTTTATCAGTGGCATAACTTCCTGCTATATAAATATTCTTTTTCTCCGCATCATACGCATACAATGCGCCTTGCAAGCCTCCAAAATAGGGGATGAGTACTTGAAGCAGGTTCTCACTCCATGAATAAATAGTTTGGTCTGCCTGCCAACGCATAACTTCTGCAAAATGACTGACAGCTTTGTCAAAGAAACGCGCTTCCTCCAGCTCTTGGTTAATGTGTCGCAGTTCGTTAGAGGCTTGTATTTCCTTGTTTTTCTCTGTTACCTCGCGGTGTGCGGTTGTGAGTTCTATTTGTGCTTGCAAAAGCTCTTGGTGAGCTGTTTGGACTACCTCAGCATTGCGACGCGTGTTTTCTTCGGCTGTTTGGAGTTGTTGGTAGGCAAGGGTAATTTCATCGTTCTTGCGCCTTGTTACTTCTTGTGCATCTTGAACTTCTTGTACATAACGTTGGAGGCGTTGTGTAATGGGGGCGAACAACCAAATAGCCTCCAAAAACAAGATTAACAAGCCGAATAACAAGACAATAGTTTGATAAAATTGAATATTTTTAATGTAAATCTCGGTGTCATGGTTGTATTGTTTAGTCATTTGACGCAATATTTCTGTAACCTGGTCTTCTATATAAAGAATTTTCTTGGTGTTAAGGGCTATCAGTCGCTCTGTTTGTTGGGTGGGCTTGCCTGCATTTCGCAGTTGCAACAAGTTGTTTTTGAGTGTTATAACCGTTTTAGAAGTTTCTAAAATAGGCATATAATATGCGTTGTAAAGAGCGAACAAAGAATCTAAGGCAGGGTTTTGTTTGGGCTTATAGAGTTCTTGGTGGCGTTTGAGGAGTACGGCATGATTATTTTTAAAGGTAACCAAAATATTTTCTAAGATTTGGATTTGTTTGCCACAGGTTTTCTCCTTGTCGCAGTTTTGCAACAACAAAATCGCCTTATCAATCTCTTGATTGGTGTCTGTTTGTTTTCCGATAAGGCGTGTGAGCGTTATGTACCTTGCCTGCTCCGAGAGCGTAACAGCGAGCAGATAATAGCCCAAAAAAAATAACAAGGCAGTAATGCCTAAAGCCAACCAATACCAGCGTTTAAATGATGGCACAGGTAGCGTTTCATGTGATGGTTGCATAATATAAAATAACCAATGGCTACAAATATAAAAGGTTTGTGTTTGATAGCCAAAATTTTTTTTATGAAACATACAAATGAAGCCATAAATGGCAGTATGCACGGGTAGGCAAGTGGCTTGAAAGTTACCCGCACACGGTTATTGTCAGTCAATACATTATTGAACTGCCAAAATGTCATATTTTGTGAATTGGCATATTGGTTGTTAAAAGTATAGGCAAACATAAATATAAAAACAATGGGAAAAATTATTGGTATTGACTTAGGCACTACAAACTCTTGCGTTTCGGTTATGGAAGGCAACGAACCTGTAGTGATTGCAAACAGCGAAGGGAAACGCACAACGCCCTCTATCGTGGGCTTTTTGGACAATGGCAACGGAGAGCGCAAAGTAGGCGATCCTGCTAAACGTCAGTCCATTACAAACCCTACAAATACAGTCTATTCTATCAAACGCTTCATGGGCAAGAAATTTGGCGAGATACAAGCCGAAAAAGCTATGATGCCCTATAAAGTAGAAGAAGGCGCAAACAATACGCCCCGCGTGCGCATTGGCGACCGCCAATACACACCACAAGAAATCTCGGCTATGATTTTGCAAAAAATGAAGCAAGCCGCAGAAGATTATTTGGGTATGACAGTTACTGAAGCGGTCATCACAGTACCCGCTTACTTCAATGATGCAGAGCGTCAAGCAACGAAAGAAGCTGGACAAATCGCAGGCTTGGACGTAAAGCGTATCATCAACGAACCCACAGCAGCTGCCCTTGCCTACGGCTTAGACAAACGCAACAGGGAAATGAAAATCGTTGTATTTGATTTGGGTGGTGGTACTTTTGATATTTCCGTACTTGAATTGGGTGATGGTGTATTTGAAGTAAAATCTACCAATGGCGATGTGCATTTGGGAGGTGACAACTTTGATGAACGCATTATCCACTGGTTGGCTGATGAATTCCAAAAAGATAAAGGCATCGATCTACGCAAAGACCCTATGGCGATGCAACGTTTGAAAGATGCGGCTGAAAAAGCTAAAATTGAACTTTCAAGCTCAGCACAAACTGAAATCAACTTGCCTTACATCATGCCTGTAGATGGCATTCCTCAACACTTGGTTTGTACACTTACACGCGCTAAATTTGAGCAATTAGTAGATGACCTTATTCGCAAAACGCTTGAGCCTTGCAAAAAAGCGATGCAAGATGCCAATCTTAAACCTGCTGATATTGATGAAGTTATCCTCGTAGGTGGCTCAACACGTATCCCACGTATTCAAGAAGAAGTAGAGAAATTCTTTGGTAAAAAACCCTCAAAAGGTGTAAACCCTGATGAAGTAGTGGCGATAGGTGCTGCTATTCAAGGTGGAGTTCTTACAGGTGAGGTAAAAGATGTTATCTTGCTTGATGTTATTCCTCTTTCTTTAGGAATTGAAACATTAGGTGGTGTAATGACAAAATTAATTGATGCCAATACAACTATCCCTACCAAAAAATCAGAAACGTTCTCCACAGCAGCCGATAACCAAAACTCGGTAGAGTTACACGTATTGCAAGGTGAACGCGCTATGGCAAAAGACAACCGCACTATTGGTCGCTTTAACTTGGACGGGCTTCCTCCTGCACCACGTGGTATTCCACAAGTAGAAGTTACCTTTGATATAGATGCAAACGGTATTTTGAACGTATCGGCAAAAGATAAAGGCACAGGACGCGAACAAAAAATCCGTATCGAGGCTTCTTCTGGATTGAGCAAAGAGGAAATCGAACGCATGAAGCAAGAGGCAGAGGCAAATGCTGACACAGATAAAGCTACACGCGAAAATGCTGACAAAATTAACCAAGCCGACTCGCTTATATTCCAAACCGAAAAACAATTAGCCGAGTTTGGCGATAAACTCTCCCCTGACAATAAAGATGCCATCACTAGCGCACTCGGACAGCTTCGCAATGCTCACAGCGCACACGATTTTGAAGGTATTGACTTAGCTATGAAAGCGTTGAATGATGCTTGGGCAAAAGCGTCTACAGAAATGTATGCCAACACAGGCGGCGCACCTAACGAAGGTGGACAACAAGGACAGCCTAACCAAAATGGTGGTTTTACAGATGTTGATTACGAAGAAGTAAATAAAGGCTAATTTCTTTTAGTCTAGTTTTCTTGCCTTGCCTTGCC
>JAYTNK010000229.1:0-4100 GCA_043748375.1 Cytophagales bacterium | reverse complement strand
TAGGCTATTTCTTCTGGGCAACCGATTTTTAATCCTTGTCTTTCCTCTATTACCTGTACGAATTGTCCTGCTTGCATGAGCGATTCGAATGTGCCAGTATCGAGCCAAGCCGTGCCTCTATCTAGAATACCTACCGAGAGCTTGCCTTGTTCGAGATACACTTTGTTAATATCTGTTATTTCGTATTCGCCTCGCGGTGAAGGTTTTAGTTCGTGGGCTATTGCTATCACATCATTGTCATAAAAATACAGCCCAGGTACGGCATAGCTGGATTTAGGTTTTATCGGCTTTTCTTCTATAGAGATGGCGCGGTGTTGTTTATCAAACTCAACCACTCCGTATCGTTCAGGGTCTGAAACGTGGTAGGCAAAGACAATACCGCCGTTTGGATTGGTATGTGTTTGGAGGAGGGTGTCAAGCCCTGTACCATAAAAAATATTATCACCAAGTACAAGCGCAACCTTATCGTTGCCTATAAACTCCTTGCCTATTACAAAAGCCTGTGCAAGCCCGTTTGGAACTTCTTGGGCGGCATATTCAAATGTGCAACCTAATTGTGAGCCATCGCCCAATAATTTTTTGAAAAGAGCCTGGTCTTGCGGAGTAGTAATAAGCAATATCTCCCTAATCCCCGCACTCAAGAGCGTAGTAAGGGGGTAAAAAATCATGGGTTTGTCATAAACGGGTATTAGCTGTTTGCTGACTGATAGCGTAAGGGGGTGTAGGCGAGTGCCTGAACCTCCCGCGAGGATAATGCCTTTCATGTGCCTTCGGATTTTATTTCTTCAATTATATTAGTGGGTAATACTACATCTATTTCAGGCACTAAGATTGTTTCGGTATCCTTAATAGTTTCAACTATGGCTTGCGTTTCAGTTTTAACGCGAGGTGCTTTGATAGGTTCGGGAACTTCGATATAAATTAGGCGTGAATTTTCGTGAATTTGGATAGGGTAGGAGGATATAGGCTCGTATTGTTGTTTGCCTTTGCGAATGAAAAGCGGAATAATACGTTGCCTTTTGTTATGTAAGGCTATAAATTTTTCCATTTTCTCAGAAGTTTCAAAATCAAGGTCAATTATTTTGACGTTGTTTAGTCTTACTACTCTTTGCAGGGTAGAAAAATTCCAGTGAATGGCTCGGAACAATAAATTTTGAGGCAACGACACACTGGCAGACTGCCATTCTGATTTGGAGATGAGGCGAAGGCTATGCTCTTCGTCCAGTTCTTCTGCAAATAATTTGCAGGCTTTTTGATTTAGGTCGTCATTTTCGCTCATCGCTATGAAATACCCATACCTGCTTAAGTCTAATTGTTCTAAGACTTTTTTATCTAAAATATCACCTTGGAATATTGGAAAGTCAGATTTAGACACTATTTTCTTTTTGTCTGGGTCTGTAATGAGTATAGGTATTTTCTTTTCTGTTAAAAACTTAGCCAACATGTGGGTAATTTCATTATTGCCCAATATGATAACGCCAAAGGGTTCTGCAAAACTTTCTGAGCCTTTTGGCATAAAAAACCTAATAAAGTACCCACTTGTCATACTTGTAACCAATGCCATAATCACCAGCGCGACAAACATATACTGGTCTATGAGTCCAGCTTGTAACGCAAGCGTAGCCAATATGATTTCCATTGCCCCACGTGCATTCATACCAAAGCCAATCGCGAGGGCTTCTTTTGCCTTAAATCCACTTAATCTTGCGCCAATACTACATCCAACCGTTTTGCTAAAGAATGCCATGACAAGGATACTTATGACTAACGGGAAGTCAAAATTTTGAATAAAATCGACTTTTAATCCAATAGAGACAAAGAATAAGGGCGCAAATATATTGCTTACAAAGTCATGAATAATCTCTTTTGTTTTTTTGCTCATGTGGATAGAATCGCCCAACGCAATTCCCACAATGAACGCCCCAAAAATGGCGTGTATCCCTATGGCTTCTGTAAAAGAAGCACTTAAAAACCCTAACGTAATAGCAAAAGATAAGATGCCACCAGGAAAAGACACCTGCTCATTTACCCACGGCAATATTCGATTGAACAACCTGCGACCAAGCGTAAGCATAAGCACAGCAAAAGTAACAGTACCTATAATGGTAACATGGATTTGCTGTCCTGCGGAAGCATTCATCATGCCCAATACCAAGGAGAAGAATATCCAACCTATCACATCATCAATCATAGCAGACGCAATAATTAACATGCCTACGTGGGATTTGAACAACCCTAAATCCATTAAAGTACGCGCTATTACAGGCAAGGCAGTAATAGACAAGGCAGTACCAATAAAAAGCGAGAATATTAAATTGTTTTCTTTTGCTCCGAAAAAAGAAGGTAAAAAATAAGTTGCCAAAAAACCTGTGGCGAATGGCAATAAGATACCTGCTAAACTAGTAGCTAAAGCTTTCTTACCTTGATGCAATACAGTCCGCAATTCTACTTCTAAACCCGCCACAAATAATAACAAAACAACCGACATAGAGGTAAGTCCGTGTAAAGCAAGAGGCGACCCACCCTTTTTAGGGAAAAGATAGGTCATTGTTTCAGGACTTAGCGAACCCAAAATAGTAGGCCCCAATATAATTCCTGCTAATAACTCTCCAATAACGGCGGGCTGTTTAATTTTTTTTACCAATTCGCCAAGAAATTTCCCCAAAGCTAACATGATGCTAATTTGCAGGAAAAAAATAACGATTTCATGGTGTGTCAATGTTGGCATACTCTTTTTTTAATATGATTATATAAGGGTAAGTTCTCTCTTGCAAAATAAGTGCCTTTTTTGTAATTACAAAAAATTTAGATTTGTCTCTCTAAATGAAGGCAGGCAAGATGCAATAAAATACCTACTTTGAGGTAAGTTTTTTGATACGCACCAAAGGACCAGGACAGTTGGTTTTGTGGCAATTCATACAATCGTTTATCATGATATTGTATTGTGCCATACGGTCGACTTGAGGCGTTTGATAGATTTTTCCCAGCGATTTCAAATAACTTGCTGCCATGGCTTGGAAGGCAGGCGTTTTCATGGAGGCTTCTGTAGATTTAGCCGTAAGGATATCCTCAAAGCGTTTGCGTACATCTTTAGGTTCTTCACTTTTTGTGATGGCGATGCGCATGGCGATGGCTTCCGTTTCCATTTCACGCATGAGCAACGCGAGTTCGCTATCTTGATTGGGGTATTTAATAGCTTCTGGAGAAGTAACGGGCTGTATGCTGCGTGTGCATTGGTAAAACAATACGCATACAAAAAAAGCCAACGAAAGGAGTAGCAAGGATTTCATAATAGCAAAAAAAAATATTTTTTGAATGGGCAAAGTACGTCTAAAAAAACGAAACTACCAATTAAACAAGTTAAATTTTGTAGATACAAAATACTGAAAGGCGACAACTTATTAGCAATAGGAACTCCATGCCTTCAAACAGTTTTTACATTTATAATGATGTATAACATCGCAATCACTCGCGCCTGTGCTTAGATTGCCGTTCATAACATCGGTATCCAAATAATAAACCGTTTTTTGTTTGCAGGCATCGCAAATCATGTTTTGTTCATGTGTACCTCTTATTTCAACCTCCTGAGTTGGTGTTTCAGGTTTATTTGTATCGTTTGGCTTTTCAGAAGTGAACCATGTTGAAAAATATTGAAATATATCTTGTAGCATTTTCAAAGTATTTAAGTCTTTCTTTAAACGATATTTCTGCTTGTAAATTTTGCCATGCAATAGGAAAAAGCTATATTTGCATACGTAAACAATCTAAGTAGCGTTTATGCATTAAGATTTCTGAACCAATACATTATAAACGTAAAATTGCTAACTCATTTAATTCCATGAAAATCGCTAAAAGAATATTTAAAATCATTGGTTACAGTCTATTAGGGCTTTTTTTATTACTTATTGTACTTACATGGGCTATCCCATTCTTTTTCAAAAACGACATCAAAAATGCTATAGAAGCCGAAATAGCTAAAAGTGTTGATGCTGACGTGAAGTTTAACATTGACAAGTTCGAACTAAGCATTTTTCGTCACTTTCCAAACCTAAGCGTTGCGCAAGGAGATGTGAGCGTGGTAGGCAAGGGCGCATTCAAAG
>JAYTNK010000228.1:0-3906 GCA_043748375.1 Cytophagales bacterium | reverse complement strand
TATGGTTGCTTGCCTACCCACGCAAAACGATGCAATATCCACTCGCGCCTACTTTCAGGCAAGGTTTCTATCGCTTCTATTATCTTTAACGCGCCATTTTAGTTCTATAGATATACTCCAATGAACTTGGCGCAGGCAGGCAAGACGGAAAACCTGATATTTATGCTTCTTAGAAAGTTATAGTGAGATGCTCATTTCCAAACAGTAAAAAAGCCTTGCATAAGCTAAATTCAAGCCTTTTGTCTATTAGTTCCGCAATAACTTTCTAAGAACCATATTTATTACTAGTATTTTATCCAGTAATGAGGTTAAAATAAAAAAGCTTGTACATATAACTTTTTTGCCATGACTTTTGTTATACTTGTATATACAACTAATTTCCCACTTTCTTTTAAAACGCCATGGCAACTTGGAACATTGACCCTATGCACTCTGAAGTGCAATTCAAGGTAAAACACCTTGTGATTTCTACCGTAACGGGTACATTTAATACCTTTTCGGCTACTATGCAGGCAAGCAATGAGGATTTTAGCGATGCACAAGTATCGTTTTCAGCTGATATTGATAGCATCAATACTAATAATGCGCTACGTGATGGGCATTTAAAGGCTGATGACTTTTTTAACGCCGCAAGTTATCCACAAATGACTTTCAAGTCTACGGCTATTGTGCAGGCAGGCGAGAAATACAAAGTTACAGGCGACCTAACGATACGTGGTACTACCTTGCCTACTATGCTTGATGTTGAATATGGCGGTACTGCAGTTGATACTTATGGGCAAACCAAAGTAGGTTTTGAAGTAAAAGGCAAAATAAACCGCAAAGATTTTGGCTTGACTTGGAGCGCATTAACTGAAGCGGGTGGTTTAGTGGTAGCGGATGATATTCACTTATTGCTTAACATTCAAATGGTAAAACAAGCCTAATTGCCATCATTTAATAACTCGGCAGTCGTCAAAGGACTACTGCCGATATTATTTAAATAAAACCTTTGCAAAAACCTATTTTGCTAATTTTTTAACGCCAAAAGTAAGTATTTCATCAATGAATTGGTATGGTTTATAGCCGTTGAGTGCGCATTGGTGAAAAATACAAGTTGCAGGAGTCATACCTGGCAATGAATTTACTTCAATAATAACGACTTCAACACTATCATCAGGCATTACGCGTACAAAGGCATCAATCCTACAATAACCTTCCACGCCTAAAATACGCGCTACGCGCCCTAATTCAGTACGGACAAATTGGCTGATGCGTTTGTTCTCTTCAAGGTTGGGCGAATAAGTGGCAGGCGTAATATTTTGTCCCTCGCCTGCCAAAAACTTTTCCTCAAGCGAGAGTACATCTCCTGTAGCCATAGCCTCCGAAGGCTCGAATACTTCATAGCTGTGTTCTTTTTGGCTATCCAAATGAGTAAGCATTCCGCCTGTTATTTCCATAAAAAGTTTTGCACCGTTGGCTACAATCAATTCTTCTAATAAGAAGTAGCTTTTTTGTGGAAACTCTTCGTTTGCTTTTATTTTTAGGGTTTCTACAGCGGTAGGCAAGAAGGTGGGTTCGTGGCGAAACATCATATCGGCAAATGCCGTTAGTTCTGCTCTATTTTTGATTTTTTTTACGGCAGAGCTACAGCCGTCATCTGCAGGTTTGGTAATGAACGGATAGGGGAAATGCGCCTCTAATTTTTCTATGATGTCGAGTGAATTGCGTTGCCATGCCGCTTTTTGTACAAGCGTGTGTCGGGCTACTCGAATGCCTTTTTCATGCAAAATTTCATTGGTACGGAATTTATCAATTGTAATTTGTGAGCTGCTTACACCTGAACCATTGTAAGGCAGATTATATTGCTCAAGCACGGCTTGCAATGCACCGTCTTCACCAGGACGACCATGTAAGGCAATAAAGACCATATCAGCGCGTGCTTGCAGGTCGTCTAAAGAGACAGGAACGGGTTGTTCAAGCATCTTGCCTGCGTACATATTTGTAATATCTTTTAATTCATTGCGAATAGTAGCTAAAATAGTCTTTTTCTCCGCATAAACTTCTTGTTCTTTTATGCTATAACTTTCTATTTCATGGGCTATATCGTCTGCATTGTCCTTGAGCATAAGATTTATAGGCAATTCATAGAGCGAGAATTGCGTATTATTGCCCATTAAAAATAGAGGAAAAGGGGCGTATTTGGTAGAAGAGGCAAGTTTTTCATATACATTTCTACCACTTTCCATCGAGATGTGCCTCTCTGTCGAATAGCCACCCATAACAACGGCTACCCGTTTTTTCGGTTGTTTAACTATTTGATTTTCAGCAATTTGACTATCTAATATTTTTAATAGAAAAGGTAAATAAATATTCTTTTTAGGTTCTCTTAACCGTGCTACTATGGAAGTGCGAATGATGTAAGTAAGAAAATTGGCGGCGTTTAGTCCAATTTCTGCCGCTTGATGGAAGAAAAAAGAGGAAGGCATCATACCTGACGTAGTGTTGGGGTCATTCAAGTAAATCTTGCCTTCTGGAGTTAAAAAGCCATCTATACGTGCATACACGCTTGCGTGCATGGCTTTAAAAAGAGCTTGGCAAGCTTGGCGTATTTCTGAAATGGTCGCGCCATTTTCGTCCATAGGCGTTACTTTTCGGCTCATGCCTGGCAGATATTTGCCTCTATAATCAAATACATCGCCAAATTTTCGGATTTCGGTAGGAGGGAGGGCTATCGGCTCGCCTGCCTGCCCCTCGATAACGATACAAGAAAACTCCTTGCCTACCAAATATTGTTCTAACAAAACTTCATTTTCGCTACTCTCTGCCGTTAAGTGAAACACGCGAGTAGGGGAGGAGAGGGAGTCCAGCGTTTGGCGCAGTTTTTCGGGGTGATAAATTAACATTTTGCCACTTGCCTGCCCTATGCTGTCGTCTTGGCTAAAAGTAAGTTCGAGGGGGAAGCCTAGCCCTTCGCGCAAATCAGTAAGGCGTTGCAAGTAGTTTGTTTTTTCGGTGTCAGTTTTGCTTTCCCATACTTTGGCAGGCAAGTCTTCTACAAAAAAGCTCTGATTTACTAAGGTTTCAAACCTTGCCTGCACTGCCTCTCGCAACACAGAAACGCCAATAGACGAGCCTTGATGGGGCGATTTGATAACTAATGGAAGTCCTAATCGCGCTTGCGCTTCTTGAAAAATAGCCGTTTTGTCGCCTTCAAACCATCTTTTTTTGGTAACAGTCCATTGTTGAGGGCGTAAAAAACCCGCACCGCTCAATATAGCACTTTGTGCAATTTTGTTCACGCCTATGGCTGAAGGTAAGATGCCACAGCCTGTATAAGGTATGCCATACCATTCTAATAGCCCTTGCAAACTGCCGTCTTCTCCATACGCACCATGCAAGGATAAGAAGGCTACATCAAACAGGTTTTTAAATTGTTCAGGTGTTATTTTTTTACCAACTTTTGAAATAACATTGTCTATTTCTTCCTTTTTCAATTCACCCAACGACTCTACATATACTTGGATATTCGAGGCGTTATCGTTAAACTTATAAAACTCTACAGGCGGATAAAAATCACGAATCGTGCCTTTGTAGAGATACTGCCAATCAAGATGTATAAAATTGCCCAAACTATCGACAAAAATAGGGATAGCTTGAAACAGGTTTTTGTCTAAATTATCATATACAGTGCGACCGCCTGCGAATGCTACTTCGCGCTCGCGCGACTGTCCACCAAAGAATATACCTATGCGAATCATACGTTTTTCAAAATTTACGCAAAAGTAGTATATTTTTTAGACTTCTTTCGAAAAGTGTAGATTATCACAGATTAAACGCATCAAAATTTTCGAGCTTTCAAATGTGTGGAAATTGCTACCATTCCCCCAATTTCATTGGGGGCTATTCGTAAATTCAACACCTGAA